>CAZQLF010000105.1:4296-7945 GCA_964594035.1 uncultured Rhodospirillaceae bacterium
GGCAAAATTTCGCTTGTGGGTGTGGGACAAACCCGGAGTGGGGGGGTATTTTGAACATTTCCTGCGGGTTGGGGTCCGGCGACTTTTCGGACCGGCCGAAAGGGTTTGCCAAGCTGCGGCTGGCGGCCCAACGCTACGCCGTGTTCGCCCATCGCGATCACATCTCGACGATCCGGCGCACGGTGAGCGCGATCTGGAACAAATGGCTGCCGGAGTCGAAGTACAAGGCAGCGGACGCACCGAATTTCGAGCGCTACGGCCCGGCGTTCGATCCCCGCACCGGCAATGGCGGGCTGGAGGTCTGGATTCCGGTAAAGGCGTAACGTCCTGCATAGCCACCCCCACCCCTTTTCGCGCCCTCAGCTCGCACGGTTCTTGCCGTGCCAGGGGACGGTGGAAGAAGAGGCGAGACGCCACTTCGATCTCCCTCTCTGCCCTTCAGGGCGGAGAGGGCCGGGGTGAGGTGGGCTTCTCTGACCACTAGAGGTGGCAATGGATCCCACTGCAGGCCAGGTAGGACTCCGACGCTGCTGACAGGGCGGCGGCCGCGGCCTAGCTTGTTGCCCGCCGAACCGCACGGGGACATCGATGGCCGTCATCGCCGATACCGCGCTCAAGCGCCGGCGTCACTATCAGGGCATCGCGCTGGTGACTCTCGCCACCATCGCCTGGGCTTCGGGCGGCATGTTCACAAGGCTGCTGCCCTATGACATGTGGACCATCATCTTCTGGCGCGGCATCTTCGGCACGCTTTTCGTCGGCACCTACACGTTCTGGCGCATCGGCCGCAACGTACCCGCCGCGATTCGCCGCATGGGGCCTTCCGGCATCCTGATCACGTTGTGCTCGACCACCGCGATCACGATTTTCGTGCCGGCCTTCCAGATGACCACCATCGCCAACGCCTTCACGATCTACGCCTCCGTGCCGTTCATGACCGCTGGCGTGGCCTGGCTCTGGCTGGGTGAACGTCCCTCCGGTCGGACCATGATCGCAGCGGGCATCGCACTCATTGGTATTCTGGTGATGCTGGGGCCCGGTGCCGGCGGCCCGCACCTGGGCGATGTCTTCGCCGGCGGTGCGACGCTTTCCATGGCGGTGATGACGGTCGCGATCCGCCGCAGCCGGCATGTGGAGATGCTGCCCGTGGCCCTACTCTCCACCATCATCAGTTCGCTGATCGCCCTCCCGCTGGCCCAGCACATCGGCGACCTGTCGCCGCGCGATTATCTCGTTGCCGCGGGCTTTGGCCTTGGACCCATGACGCTTGGCATGATGCTCTATGTCATTGGCTCGGCGATGATTCCCGCCACGCTGTCGGTGCTGATCAACACCATGGAGACGCCCATCGGCGCGCTCTGGGCCTGGCTTGCCGTCGGCGAGGTGCCGCCAACGACGACCTTCATCGGTGGCGCCATCGTGCTGGCCGCTGTCTTCGGCCGCCTGCTGCTCGAGCGCCCGGACGAGATTTCCGGCGCCGCGGCCGATGAGGTCTAAGCCGCCATCATGCCGACCGACACGAAACGCCGCCTTCTGATCGTGGCCCACGCGCCTTCGCCGAACACGCTGCGCCTGCGTGAGGCGGTGGTCCGCGGCGCTTCATCGCCGGATATTTCGGGCGTCGACGTCAGGATGCTGCCGCCGCTGGAGACGAAGCCTGAGGATGTGCTGGCGGCGCAGGCGATCATCCTGGGGACCACCGAAAACCTTGGCTATATGAGCGGAGCGCTGAAGGATTTCTTCGACCGCTGCTATTACCCGGTGCTGGAGCTGAAGCAGGGCCTGCCCTATGCCGCGTTCATCCGCGCCAAGCTGGACGGCACCGGAACGAAGCGCGCGATCGAAAGCATCACCACGGGCCTGCGCTGGCGCGCCGTTCAGCCGCCGCTCCTACTCCACGGCGAATTCCGCGAGCGATTCATCACCCAATGCGAAGAGCTGGGCAGCGCCCTGGCCGCCGGGCTGGAGAGCGGAATCTTCTAATCTTACTTCGTCGCCCGCTTTAAATAGGCGATGAGATCGGCGCGTTCCTGCGCATCGGGTACGCCGGCATAGGTCATCTTGGTGCCCGGCACCATCTTGCGCGGCCCCTGCAGGAACTGGTCCAGGGTCTGTTCACTCCAGACGATGCCCGAGTTCTTCATGGCGTCGGAATAGGAGAATCCCGGCACGCTACCGGCGGTCCGCCCGAACAAACCCTTATGCATCGGACCGGTGCGGTTTCGGTCGATGGAATGACAGCCCTGGCAGCGGTGATAAATAACCTCGCCCTTGGCCGGGTCGCCATCGGCCCAGCCGACATCGGCTGCGCCGACAGCGAAAACCGCGCCCAGCAGGCAGGAAAGAACAGCCCGTGCGATCATCGATCCCCACGCAAAACAGCCGGCGGCGCCCTGCTCCCTGCTGGAACGCCGCCGGCCTCGCCTCCCTGACGATCAGCTGACGAAGGCGACCGTTGGCGGCTGGACTCCCAGCGCGCTGTTCAGAATGGCCCAATGCATGGCTTCCGAGCCCAGGATCGAGGCGCCGGCGCCGGCGAGATCGCGATTGGCGAAGAGCGGAATGGCGCCCTTGTAGGCGCTGACCGCCCCCTGCTCCAGCCCGGCAGCGAACTTCAGCACATCGGTCTGGTTATGCAGCGTGGCGGTTGGAAAGTTGTACTCGGCCGCCGTCTTCGGCTGCACCGGTGTGCCGCCCATGGAAGTGATCGCCTTCACCAGCGCTTCAGCATGCTGCTTGTGATCGGACTGGAATCCCACCGCGAGCTTCAGCACGCCGGGCTGCAGCAGGCCGCTTTCCGCGCCCAGCTGATAGGCTGCGATACCTTCATATTCCAGCCCCAGCGCCGTGTTCAGGATATCGACATCACCCTTCGACTGATCGGTCGTCTGCGCCATGCTCTTGTTGGTGCAGCCGGCAAGCACGGCGACAGCCGCTGCCGAGAGCACGGCCTTGCCGCCGCCGGTCAGAATGCGGCGCCGGCTTTCGTTGAGTTCACGGATCGTGGATTTCGACGGCAGAATCAGCATGAGTCATCCTCCCTTGAGTTTGCGCATGAGCCGGCGTGACGGGCCTGGCCGCTTCATCGCCCCGGCTGCTTCATCGCGGATGTCTACGCACGCAAATTTCCAACGGATCGGTTTTCACGTTTTGTTGAATGGCCTTGCCTTCGAAGTGCGGCGGCCAAAGAGGTTTTAACTTCTGCCGCCGCGACCTAAACTCTGCGCCCGAATGCGCCGGCTCCATCATTTCCCCCTGCACCCCTCGTCCCGCACTCTGCGCATCGCGCTGCGCGAGAAAGGACTCGATTTCGAACTGGTGGAGGAGCGGCCAGGCGAGCGGCGCGACGAGCTGCTACGCCTCAATCCCAGCGGGGAGGTGCCGGTGCTGGTGGAAGACGATGGCGGCGCCTATGCCGAGTGCCTCGCCATCGCCGAATATCTCGACGAGGCCTATCCCGAGCCGAGCCTGATCGGACAGGGTACTGCCGTACGCGCCGAGGTACGACGGCTGACCGGATGGTTCGACCGCAAGTTCGACCGCGAGGTCACCTCGCGTCTGCTCGATGAAAAGATCATGAAGCGGCTGGTGCGCAGCGGCCAGCCGGATTCCAACGCGATCCGCGTGGCCGGCGCCAATCTGCATATCC
>CAZQLF010000106.1:0-7915 GCA_964594035.1 uncultured Rhodospirillaceae bacterium
GAAGCTCGGCGCCTTCGGCAAGCAGCTCGCCATGCATGTGGCCGCGGCCAATCCGCAGTCGGTGACGATCGCGGGCGTGGATGCGAGCTCGCTGGAGCGCGAGCGCAGCGTGCTGGCCGACCAGGCGCGCGCCTCGGGCAAGCCGGAAGAGATCATCGCCAAGATGGTCGAAGGCCGCCTGCGCAAGTTCTATGAGGAAGTGGTGCTGCTCGAGCAGACCTATGTCATCGACGGCGAAAGCAGGGTGAAGGCGGTGATTGCCGCGGCGGCCAAGGATTTGGGTGCGCCGGTGGAGATCAAGGCCTTCCACCGCATGGCGCTGGGCGAAGGCATCGAGCGCGAACAAAAGGATTTCGCAGCCGAAGTTGCGGCGCAGTTGGGGCACTAAAGCGGATCGTCGAAGGGTGAGCTGTGACTGATACCCACCTCACCCCGGCCCTCTCCGCCCAAGGGAATGTAAGGGGGCGGCTGATTCACGCCTCAGGCCGAGGAAGCCGAGGCGATCAGGCGCCCGAGGGCGGAGAGGGGGAAGTTTAGGCGAGGTTCACTGGGGTAACCCTCTCCTGCCCTTCAGGGCGGAGAGGGTGGCGAGCGAAGCGAGCGGGTGAGGTGGGTGTCAGTTGCAAGTACCTACCCCTTGCCGCGGGTGTAGGATTAAAGAAAAAAGCGCCGGCAACCGGTGCTTTGCGCTTGGGAGTAGCGTGATGGCCGAGCTGCGTTACAAGCGTGTCCTGCTGAAAATTTCCGGCGAGGCCTTGATGGGAGGCCGCGAATTCGGCCTGGATCCCGAAACCGTCGGCCGCATCGCCCATGAGGTGAAGGGGGCCGTAGCACTCGGCGCCGAGCTCTGCCTCGTCATCGGCGGCGGGAATATTTTCCGCGGCATCGCCGGTGCAGCCCAAGGCATGCAGCGCGCCTCGGCCGACTACATGGGCATGCTGGCGACCGTCATCAACGCGCTCGCCATGCAGAACGCGCTGGAGACCATCGGCGTGCACACCCGGGTGCAGTCGGCGATCCCCATGTCGACGGTGTGCGAGCCCTATATCCGCCGGCGCGCCCAGCGCCATCTGGAGAAGGGGCGGGTGGTGATCTTTGCCGCCGGCACCGGCAACCCGTTTTTCACCACGGACACCGCCGCTGCCCTGCGCGCCTCCGAAATGGGCTGCCAGGTGCTGATGAAGGGAACGAAAGTGGATGGCGTCTACAGCGCCGATCCGATGAAGGACAAGACGGCGAAGCGCTTCGAGAAGCTGACCCATCACGAGGTGCTGTCGCGCGATCTGAAGGTCATGGATGCCGCGGCGATCTCGCTCGCGCGCGAAAACCAGATTCCGATCGTGGTGTTTTCCATTCACAAGCCCGGCGGCTTTGCGGAGGTGCTCACGGGCAAAGGCAAATTCACCGTAATCTCCGACTGATAAGAAACGGGGAGTCTTCAAGATGGCAGGAAATCCGAACGAACTGCAGAACGACCTCAAACGGCGCATGGATAGCGCACTCGATGCGCTGCGCCGCGAATTAGCAGGCTTGCGGACCGGACGCGCCTCGGCGCATCTGCTCGATCCGGTGGTGGTGAAGGCCTATGGCAGCGACATGCCGCTGCTGCAGGTTGGCACCGTCAACGTGCCGGAGCCGCGCATGATCACGGTGCAGGTCTGGGACCGCGGCCTGGTGCAGGCAGTGGAAAAGGCGATCCGCGATTCCAATCTCGGCCTCAATCCCCAGGCGGATGGCCAGCTCGTGCGCATTCCGATCCCGGAGCTGAGCCAGGAGCGTCGCCAGGAATTAACCAAGCTTGCGCATAAGTATGCTGAGCACGGGCGCGTCGCGGTGCGTAATGTCCGGCGCGATGGCATGGATGCGCTGAAGAAGATGGAGAAGGACGGCAAGATCTCCCAGGACGAGCACCGCCATCAGTCGGACGTCGTGCAGAAGCTGACCGACGAGCACACCAGGAAAGTCGACGACACGCTCGCGGCGAAGGAAAAGGAAATCCTGCAGGTCTGAAGTCATGGAAGCGCTGTCGACCGCCGGTACGCTGAAGGCCCCCGTCCATGTGGCGATCATCATGGATGGCAATGGCCGCTGGGCGAAGGCGCGCGGCCTGCCGCGCATCGCCGGCCACAAGCGCGGCGCCGAGGCGGTGCGGCGCAGCGTGAATGGGGCGGCGGAGCTCGGCATCGAATACCTGACCCTCTACGGCTTCTCTTCGGAGAACTGGAAGCGCCCGGCAACCGAAGTCGACGACCTGATGGGCCTGCTGCGGCTCTATCTGGTCAACGAGATCGAGGAGCTGCATCGTGGCGGCGTGCGCCTTCGGGTGATCGGGCAGCTGAGCCGCCTCAGCCCCGATATCGTCAATCTGATCGACGACGCCGAACGGCTCACCGTGGCCAACAAGCGCCTGAACCTGACCGTGGCTCTCAGCTATGGCGGACGCGCCGAGATCGCCGCGGCCGCGCGGGGGATCGGCGAGGATGTGCGCGCCGGGCGGCTGGATCCGGCGGCGATCGACGAGGATTGTTTTGCCCGCTATCTGTTGACCAAGGGCATTCCCGATCCCGACCTGCTGATCCGCACCAGCGGGGAAAAGCGCATCAGCAACTTTCTGCTTTGGCAGTGCGCCTATGCCGAACTCGTTTTCCTCGATCGCCTGTGGCCCGATTTCACCCGGGACGATCTTGAACATGCCATCCGTGAGTATCATGGCCGCGATCGCCGCTATGGCGCCGCGCGCTGACGCGGGCAGCCGTGACGCCAGTGGTGGTGCCGCCGGTGGGCGCGCCGCATCGGGCGGAGCGCTGCGCACGCGCGTCATCTCGGCCGCGGTGCTGCTGCCGATCGCCTGCGGCGCTGCGTGGCTCGGCGGCATGTGGTGGACGGCGCTTGTCGGCATCTTCGCCATCGCCATGGCCTGGGAGTGGTCGAGCGTCTGCGCATCCAGCGATGGGCAGGCCACGCGCATCCTGGGCACGGTTCCGGCAGGGCTTGCGGCGATGGCCGCGGTTGGCGTTGCGGTCGCCTTGGCTGCGGGCGGGTCGATCAATTTCGCCGTTGCGATCCTGGCCCTGGGCGCTGTCCTGGCAGCTTCGCTGGCGGGTGGCGGGCGGGCGGGCTGGCAGGCGCTGGGAGTGGCCTATGTCGGCTTGCCGTGCGTCGCCATCATCTGGATCAGGGCCCAGCCGGATACGGGGCTTGCCGTGCTTGCCTGGATGCTGGCGCTGGTGATTGCGGTCGATACGGGTGCCTATGCGGCAGGTCGCAGCATCGGCGGGCCGAAGCTCGGACCCCGCATCAGCCCCAAGAAGACCTTGGCCGGTCTTGCCGGGGGGATCACGGCCGCCTTGCTGATTGGCGCAATTTGGGCATTCTTGCTGGGGCTGCCCCGCGTTCTGCCCCTGATTCTGATCAGTGGGGTTTTAGCGGTGGTAGAGCAGGCGGGGGATTTGGCAGAATCGGCGTTCAAGCGCCGGTTCGGCGTGAAGGACAGCAGCCAGTTGATTCCCGGGCACGGGGGTGCGCTCGATCGGGTCGATGGTTTGCTGGCGGTGTCGCTCGTGGTGGGGGCTGCCGGCTACTTCCTTGGTGGAATGTCGGGATGGATGCACTGAAAGCCAATCTGGACGCAGTGGAAAGCCCCCGGCGGGTAACCATCCTGGGGTCAACGGGATCGGTCGGCACGAACACTGTCGATCTCATCGAGCGCAACCGCGGCAACTATCTCGTCGAGGCGCTGACCGCCAACAACAATGTCGAGCTGCTTGCCGAGCAGGCGCTGCGCCTCAAACCCCGCAAGGCGGTGGTGGCCGATGAGGGCCACTATGCGGAGCTGAAGGCCGCACTTTCCGGCAGCGGGATCGAGGCTGCGGCCGGTCTGGAGGCCGTCGTCGAGGCGGCGATGCTGCCCGCCGATTGGGTGATGGCCGCCATCGTCGGGGCCGCGGGCCTTCAGCCCACACTCGCCGCCGTGCGGCGGGGTGCTGTGGTAGCGCTGGCGAACAAGGAGTGCCTGGTCTCGGCCGGGCAACTGATGATGCGCGAGGTCGCGGCGGCCGGTGCCACGTTGCTACCGGTCGATTCCGAGCACAGTGCCATCTTCCAGCTTTTCGATTTCAACCGCCCCGAGGGCATCGAGAAGATCATCCTGACCGCCTCGGGCGGACCTTTTCGCGCCCACAGCCTGGCCGAGATGGAAACCGTGACGCCGGCCCAGGCGGTGAAGCACCCCAACTGGTCCATGGGGGCGAAGATCTCGGTCGATTCGGCGACGATGATGAACAAAGGCCTTGAGCTGATCGAGGCCCATCACCTGTTTGCGCTACCGGAAACGCGCATCGACATCCTGGTCCATCCGCAGTCCATCGTTCACAGCCTGGTCGCCTATGTCGACGGTTCGGTCCTGGCCCATCTCGGCACCCCCGACATGCGCACGCCGATCGCCTATGCGCTCGGCTGGCCCAAGCGCATCGACGCACCGTCCGCCCGGCTCGACCTCGCCCAGATCGGAACGCTGAGTTTCGAAGCCCCTGATTTTGAACGATTTCCCGCCTTGCGCCTGGCGCGCGAGGCGCTGCGTCATGGCGGCTGCGCACCGACGGTGCTGAACGCCGCCAACGAGGTGGCCGTGCAGGCTTTCCTGGATGGGCGCATCGGCTTTAGAGACATTGCCCGCAAGGTCGAGCGCGTCATGGCCAAGAGCAATTTCGGCCTGGCCGACAGTCTCGACCATGTGGCGGCCGCCGACGGGGCCGCGCGCGAGCTCTGCCTGGGGCTGATCTAGCCATCGCACCAACAGGCCATCGGCGCTGACGCCCGTTCACGGTACATTGTTGATTCCAGCGGGATAATCGGCAGTTAATTTGCCTTAATTTGCCCCATGTTGGACTAGGCGTTAGCCCGCGCCCTATGCTATGCAGACCCTATTCCTGTCGGGGGGATATGACTTCATTGGCCGCCTGGCTGCCTGATCGTCAGGTCGAGGCACCCGTGGTTGGAAGAAGAGGCTCATGAACCTTATCGCCTGGCTTTATCACCATATTTTCCCGTTCATCGTCGTGCTGACGCCCCTCGTGTTCGTCCACGAGCTGGGTCACTTCCTGCTGGCGCGCTGGAACGGGGTGCGGGTGGAGGTCTTTTCCATCGGTTTCGGGCGCGAGATGTTCGGCTGGACCGACAAGCACCAGACCCGCTGGAAGATCAGCATCCTGCCGCTGGGCGGCTATGTGAAGATGTTCGGCCAGGTCGAGCCGGATCTGGGGGGATCGGCGGCAGCGCGCGACATGGCCCGCAGCGGACCGCCCGCCAAGGAGATCGGCAAAGGTGAGCCGGAGCCGGCGTATCAATTGACCGAGGCCGACAAGGCCGTTTCGTTCAATCACAAGAAGCTGTGGCAACGCGCGGCGATCAGCGTTGCCGGGCCGGCCGCCAACATCATCTTCGCTGTCCTGCTGACCGCCGTCATCTTCGCCACGATCGGCCAGCAGCTGACCTCGACCAAGGTCGGCGATGTGTCGCCGGGAAGCGCTGCCCAGGCCGCGGGCCTGAAGAAAGGCGACAAGATCCTGACGGCCAATGGCCAGCCGCTGCGCCGCTTCGAGGATCTCGCGGCCATGGTGAGCCTGGGCCTCGGCGAGCCTCTGAAGCTGACAGTCGCGCGCGCCGATCCCCGCTTTGGCGACCAGATCATCACCATCGACGCCACGCCGAAGGTGATCGTGACCAAGGACTTTTTCGGAAACGACCAGCGCATCGGCCGGCTGGGCATCGCCTCATCCGGCCCCGGCGAGATCGTCCACTACGATCCGCTGACCGCGCTGTGGGTTGCCACGGTCGAGACCTATAAGACCGGCGCCGGCGTGTTGAAATCCGTCGGCCAGATGGTGACCGGCGTCAGGCCATCGAGCGAGGTATCGGGCGTCATAACCATCGCCCAGATGTCGACCAACGTGTTCGATGCGGGCCTGTTGCCCACCATCAGCTTCATCGTGCTGATCCAGATCAATCGCGGCCTAAGAAACCTGTTCCCGAACCCGGTGCTAGATGGCGGGCAACTGGCGTTCTACGCCGTCGAGGCGATCAGCGGCCGCAAGCCCGATCCCCGCGCCGAGGAATGGGGTATGCGGGTGGGGTTGGCTCTGGTATTCAGTTTGATGCTGTTTGCCGTGTGGAACGATCTCGTGCGCATCGGGGTGATCAGCTACATCGCCAATCTGTTCGCCTAACGCGGGCGTACGGCAGGGGGAGAAGACAAGCGGTGGGGAATTGCTGGAAGGCGTTGCTGCTGGCAGCTGGCTTGGCACTGGTGCCGGTCGGGTGGCTTGCGCTGCCATCGCCCGCCATGGCCCAGAGTCTGTTCACCGGCGATCCCATCGGCGATATCCGCGTGGAAGGCACCCAGCGCGTCGAGCCGGAGACGGTGCGCTCCTATATGGGCCTGGCCCCGGGCGATCCGTTTGCCGCCGACAAGATCGACAAGGCGCTGAAGAACCTGTTCGCCACCGGCCTGTTCGCCGACGTCAATTTCCGGCGTGAGGGCAACACCCTGGTCGTGAAGGTCGTGGAAAACCCGATCATCAACCAGATCGCCTTCGAGGGTAACGACCACATCGAAGACAAGGACCTGACCGCGGAAATCCAGCTCAAGCCCCGCACGGTGCTGACGCAAAGCCGCGTGCAATCCGACGTCACCCGCATCCTCGATCTCTACCGGCGCAGCGGCCGCTTCGGGGCCACGGTGGAGCCGAAGATCATCAATCTCAGCCAGAACCGCGTGAACCTGGTCTTCGAGATCAAGGAAGGCAAGAAGACCGAGGTCAGGCGCATCAGCTTCGTCGGCAACAAGGCCTTTTCCGACAGCACCCTGCGCGGCGAGATCGTGACCCAGGAAAGCGCCTTTTACCGCTTCCTCAGCACCAGCGATACCTACGATCCCGATCGCCTGCAGGTCGACCGCGAGAAGCTGCGCGCCTTCTATCTCTCGGAGGGTTATGTCGACTTCAAGGTCGTCTCGGCGGTGGCCGAGCTTTCGCCCGAGCAGGATGCCTTCTACATCACCTTCACCGTCGATGAGGGCCAGCGCTACAAGCTCGGCAAGGTGGAGATCAAGACGTCGCTGAAGGATCTCGATCCCAAGGCGCTGCGCGGGCTGGTGACGTCGAACGAAGGCGACTGGTACGACCAGGGCGATGTCGACCGCACCGTGACCGCGCTGAACGATGCGCTGGGCAGCCTGGGTTATGCGTTTGTCGATATCCAGCCGCGCCTCGATCGCGATCCGAAGAAGAAGATCGTCAACCTGACCTATGACATCAACGAGGGGCCGAAGGTCTATGTCGAGCGGATCGACATCAAAGGCAACGTGCGCACCCTCGACAAGGTGATCCGCCGCGAGTTCCGCCTGGCGGAGGGCGACGCCTTCAACACGGCGAAGCTGCGGCGTACGCGCCAGCGCCTGAACAACCTCGGCTTCTTCAGCAGCGTCGACATCAAGAACCTGCCCGGCAGCGCGCCGGACAAGACCATCATCGAGGTCAATGTCGAGGAGCAGTCGACCGGCGAGCTCAGCCTCGGCCTCGGCTATTCCACCACCGATGGTCCGCTGGGTCTTGCCGGCATCCGCGAACGCAACCTGCTGGGAAAGGGCCAGGACGTATCGCTGAACGGCAGCCTGTCGGGCGTGCGCTCGCAGTTGCAGTTCAGCTTCACCGAGCCCTACTTCATGGATCATCCCCTCGCCGTCGGGTTCGACATTTTCGATACGCGCACCACCGCGACGAACACGCAGTTCACCGAGAACGACATCGGCGGCACGCTGCGTGCCGGCTATGACCTGACCGAGTTCCTGCGCCACACCATCCGCTACAGCCTCGTCCTGCAGGACTGCACGATGACCTACCACGTCGCCTTCACGAAA
>CAZQLF010000107.1:0-4736 GCA_964594035.1 uncultured Rhodospirillaceae bacterium
CGGTTTCACGGCGGCGCGGACGCGCGCGAGGTCCGCCATGTCGAGCGCGGTCGACCCCATCCCCCAGCCCGGCCGGAATTCCTGCGCAATCGGGCGGTATTCAGCTGGGTGGGGCGACGGTGGGGAACTGGGGAACCGCCAAAGGCACACCTGGCACTGGGGGGATGGGACTGTCGAGAGCTTCAACGCCGATCTCGGCTACGCCGAGATGATCCGGCAGATGCTCGCGGCCGACGAACTCTACCCGACCGACTCGCAGAAGCTCCGCGCCAGCGGCTACCTGGCCCGGCCATACTTCCTGTTCAACCGCACGACCTTCGGGCGGGCGATCTATGCCATCGGCAATCGCGAGCGAGCGGCCTTCCTGTCGGGTGTCGATACCCAACGGGTGGTGATGATCGCCTTTGCCATTTCCGGCGGACTTTCCGCCTTCGGCGGCGAGCTGCTGGCGGGATATGCCAGCAAGGCGGCCCAGGCCATGGGCGATGCCTATCTGCTGCCCTCCATTGCCGCGGTCGTGCTCGGTGGTACCAGCATCCTGGGCGGGCGCGGCAGCTATCTCGGCACCGTCGCCGGCGTGATCCTGATCACCCTGCTGCAATCGATCCTCTCCGTCATGCAGATGCCGGAAGCCGGTCGACAAGTGATCTATGGCGTCGTCATTATCGCCATGCTGCTGCTCTACGGTCGCGAGCGGCGCCACCGCTGAGGCGGGACGACGTCAACGGGAGGATCCATGCAGCTCACCGATTTCAAGGTGCTGAGCTTCGATTGCTACGGCACGCTCATCGACTGGGAGACGGGCATCTGGGAAGCCGTGCAGCCGATGCTGGCGACGGCGAGCAACAAGCTGAACCGCGAGGCGGCACTCGAAGTTTTCGCACGCCATGAATCGGCGCAGGAAGCTGCCACGCCGGACATGATCTACAGCGAGCTTCTCGCCCTCGTGCATGAATACATGGCCGAGGAGCTCGGCGCACCGGCGAACCCGGCCTTCGACAAGGCTTTCGGCCACTCCGTGCCGCATTGGCCCGCCTTCGCCGATTCCACCAAGTCGCTTCGCTACCTGAAGGATCACTACAAGCTGGTGATCCTTTCCAACGTCGACCACGCGAGCTTCAAGGCCAGCAACAAGAAGCTCGGTGTCGAGTTCGATGCGATCTATACGGCCGAGGAGATCGGCAGCTACAAGCCCGATCCGCGCAACTTCGTCTACCTGATCGAACATCTGCAGAGCGATCTCGGCCTGTCGGCGAAGGACGATCTGCATACGGCGCAGAGCATATTCCACGATCATGTGCCGGCCGCCAAGGTGGGGCTGGCACACGCCTGGATCGATCGCCGCCAGGGCCATGCCGGCGGAGGCGCCACCATGCCGCTGGCCGAGCGGCCGGCGATCGATTTCTATTTTCCCAGCCTCGCCGCTCTTTGGGATTCCCACAAGCTGCTGGTCAAGTAACAGATTGATCTAAATGCCTTTTGTCACCGCGCCCACCGGCCCTTGCCGGGCAGTTCTGCCGGCGATAATATGTAAGCGATCGTTCACTTACATAAAATGATCATGAAGGCGAAGGACACCAAGGAGCGGATCGAGGCGGCGGCGTTGCGCCTGTTCGTCGACAAGGGCGTTGCCGAGACCAGCATTCGCGACATCGCGCTCGCGGTCGGATTTTCCGACGGCGCGCTCTACCGCCACTACGCCAGCAAGGACGAGCTGGTCTGGTGGATGTTCAAGGCGAGCTTCGAAACTTACGCCCGCATCACCGCCGATGTCGCCGCGCGCGAACCGACCAGCAAGGGCAAGGTTCGCGCCATGGTGCAAAATTTCTGCGACCTGTTCGACCAGGATAGCCGCCTCTTCCGGTTTCTCATGCTGGTGCAGCACGGCCAGCTCGATCGCGTGACCGCTGACATGGCAAATCCGGTGGAAACCGTGCGCGGCGTGATCGCAGAATCCATGGCGAAGGGCGACATTCCTTCTGGCGATGACGACCTCGCTACCGCCATGGTGATGGGAATCATCCTGCAAACCGCAACGTTCAAGGTGTATGGCCGTATCAAGCCGCCGCTGGGAGAGCTCGGGCCCGTGCTGGCCGAGGCCTGCTGGAAAACGCTCAGCGTGCCCCAGATCGCGCCCGTGAAGAAGATCGCCTGAGGGGCTGAAGACTATGAACCCCCGAGAAGAAGATCGCTTCGAAAGCCGGTGACCCCGTGAGCCATAGCAATTTCGCCATCCTGAAGAGCCGGCGCTTCCTGCCGCTCTTCATCACCCAGTTCATGGGAGCGCTGAACGACAACATCTTCAAGAATGCGCTCATCATCCTGGTGACGTTTCGCATCGCCGCTGAGACCGGGATTGACGGGCAGCTCTGGGCGACGATCGCCGCCGGCATTTTCATCCTGCCCTTCTTTCTTTTTTCGGCGACGGCCGGGCGCTTCGCCGACAAGTTCGAAAAGTCCCGGCTGATCGTCATCATCAAGGCTGTCGAGATCGCCATCATGGCACTGGCGGCCTTCGGCTTCGACCAGCAGAATCTGACTCTCCTGATGATCGTGCTGTTCCTGATGGGGACCCATTCGACCTTCTTCGGGCCGCTGAAATACAGCATTTTGCCGGTCCACCTCCGCACTGATGAGCTTCTTTCCGGCAATGCGTTGATCGAGGCCGGCACATTCCTCGCCATCCTCATCGGCACGATCGCCGGCGGCGTCTTCATCCTGACCGGTCAGGGCATCGCCATCGTCTCGGTCATGGTGCTGAGTGTTTCGGTGCTGGGGCTGATTGCAAGCCGTTCCATTCCCAAAGCGCCCGCGGAGGCACCGGACCTCAAACTCGGCTGGAATATCGCCGCCCACACCTGGGAGATGACGCGCTACGCCGCCGAGCGGCGCGACATCTTCCTCGCCATTATCGGCATCTCCTGGTTCTGGCTGATCGGCTCCGTCTACATCTCGCAGTTCCCAACGTTCTCCAAGGACGTGCTGGGTGCCGACAACAATGTGGTCACGCTGTTCCTGACTGCCTTTTCACTCGGCATCGGTGCAGGCTCCATCCTGTGCAGCCGGCTGCTGAAGGGCGAGATCAGCGCACGTTACGTGCCGCTGGGGGCGCTCGGCGTCACCCTGTTCACCATCGATCTCTATTTCGCCAGCGCGCCCTTTGCCGGCAGCGCACAAGGTGCGCTCGGCCTGCAGCAATTCCTGGCACTGCCGGCCGCCTGGCGCGTGCTGGCGGACCTGCTGCTGCTCTCGATTTCCAGCGGCTTCTACATCGTGCCGCTCTATACGATCATGCAGGAGCGCAGCGAGCCCAGCCATCGCTCCCGCGTCATCGCCGCCAACAACATCATCAACGCTGTTTTCATGGTGGCGGGTTCGCTGATCACCGTCGCCCTCATCGCGCTCCATCTCAGCGTGCCCGCAATCTTCGCTACCATGGGCGCGCTGAACTTCCTGGTGGCGATCTATATCTGCAAGCTGCTGCCCGGCGTGGTGGTGAAGAGTGCGGTCGCAGGTATCTTGCGGCTGGCTTATCGCGTCGAACTGCGCGGGATGGAGAATTTTCGCGCAGCCGGGCCGCGCACGGTGATCGTCGCCAATCACGTCTCCTTCCTCGACGCCATCCTGCTCGCCGCCTTTTTGCCGGGCCGGCCGACGTTCGCCATCAACTCCCATATGGCCGACAAATGGTGGGTACGCCCGGCGCTCTCGCTGGTGGATTCCTTCCCGATGGATCCCACCAACCCGATGTCGACGAAATCGCTGATCCGCGCCGTTCAGGCCGGCCGGCAATGCGTGATCTTCCCGGAAGGGCGCATCACCGTCACCGGCGCCTTGATGAAGGTCTATGAAGGCTCCGGCATGATCGCCGACAAGGCGGATGCCGAGGTCTTGCCGGTGCGCATCGATGGCGCGCAATTCACCCGCTTTTCGCGGCTGCGCGGCAAGGTGAGGCTGCGCTGGTTTCCCAAGATTGTGCTGAGTATCCAGCCGCCCAAGCGCCTGGCGGTCGAACCGGGCCTTGTGGGCCGTGCCCGACGCCAGGCAATCGGCCTCAAGCTTTACGACGTGATGACCAACCTGGTCTTCGAGACCTGCGACTATCATCACACGCTCTTCGGCGCGCTGCGCGAGGCGCGCTACATGAATGGCGGGCACCGCGCCATCGTCGAAGACATCGCCCGCAAGCCGATGAGCTACGACCGGCTGATTGCCGGCAGCTTCACGCTTGGCCGCGTATTCACCCGCATGACGCAGGCGAAAGAGCGGATCGGCGTGCTGCTGCCCAATTCGGCCGCGGCCGCCGTGACTTTCTTCGCGCTGCAGGCCTGTGGCCGCGTGCCGGCGCTGCTGAATTTCTCCACCGGGTTTGCCGGCATGCAGTCTGCCTGCGAGGCGGCGGAGCTTCGCCTCATCCTGACCTCGCGCCAATTCATCGAAGCAGCCCGGCTTCAGGAGACGGCGGCGAAACTGAGCGAGCGGACGCGGCTCGTCTATCTCGAGGATCTGCGTGGGCGAATCGGTATCGCGGCGAAATTGCGCGGCGTTGTCGCTGGCTGGATCTCGCGTCTCGACTACAGGGAGAAGGCGGCGCCGGACGATCCGGCGGTGGTTCTGTTCACCTCCGGTTCCGAAGGCGCACCCAAAGGCGTCGTGTTGAGCCATGCGAATATCCTTGCCAACCGCTATCAGCTGAGCGCGGTCGTCGATTTCAACCCGACCGATCTGGTGTTCAA
>CAZQLF010000107.1:4836-7914 GCA_964594035.1 uncultured Rhodospirillaceae bacterium
ACCGCTATCAGCTGAGCGCGGTCGTCGATTTCAACCCGACCGATCTGGTGTTCAACGCGCTACCCATCTTCCACAGCTTCGGGCTTACGGGTGGGCTGTTGTTGCCGCTGCTCGCCGGGGTGAAGACCTTCCTTTACCCCTCGCCGCTCCACTACCGGATCGTGCCTGAGCTGGCCTATGACACCAACGCCACGATCATGTTCGGCACCGATACTTTCCTTGCCGGTTATGCGCGCGTCTCCCATGCCTACAACTTCTACAGCGTGCGTTATGTCTTCGCCGGGGCCGAGCGGGTGCGCGAGGAAACCCGCAAGATCTGGTTCGACAAGTTTGGGTTACGTATTCTTGAAGGCTATGGGGCAACCGAAATGTCGCCGGTCATCGCCCTCAACACGCCCCTGCAGTTCAAGGCCGGAACGGTGGGCCGCTTCCTGCCGGGCATCGGCCACCAGCTGGAAGCGGTGCCCGGTGTAACCGAGGGTCGTCGGCTGATCCTGAGCGGCCCCACTGTGATGCTGGGCTATCTGCGTGCCGAAAAACCGGGGGAGCTGGATCCGCCGGCGAGCGGCCTTTACGACACCGGCGACATCGTCGCCATCGATCCGCAAGGCTTCATCACGATCCTTGGGCGCGCCAAGCGCTTCGCCAAGATCGCCGGCGAAATGGTCTCACTCACCGCTGTCGAGGCCGCTATCGCCCGCCTGTGGCCGGGGCAGCTTCACGCAGTCGTCGCCCTGCCCGATCCACGCAAGGGCGAGCAGCTCGTGCTGGTGACCGAACGCAGCGATGCGAGCCGCGAGGCGATCGCTGGCCACGCCCGCGAGATTGGCCTTCCGGAACTGTTCCTGCCGCGCCAGATCGTCACGGTGAAATCCCTGCCCCTGCTGGGCAGCGGCAAGGCCGATTATGGCGCGGTGGCAAAACTCGCGGGCGGCGCCAGCGCCCCAGCAGCGGAGCCGGCAATAACCGGAGCGCTCTCATGAAATACCCCCTGCCCTTGGCCATCGCTCCTGCTCTGCTTTGCGCGCCGGCCTTCGCCGACTCCTCGGCAAACGCCCCGGCGACACCAGCGGCCTGGGGAACCTTCATCCGCGGCGGGTTGATTGCCGCCGGGCTTTTTCTTGCGGCCAACATCGCCGGCCGGCTGTTTATCGCCTGGCGTCAGCGCCGGCCGCCCAAAGGTTGACGCAACACCGGCCGCCGACTAGTTTTTCTCTTGTTGCAAGGGGATGGGGTCCCCCAAAACCGCCCGACCAGGGCTGATGACTCCTGCCGCGTGACCAGATGCGGTGGGAGAGATGTGCCAGCCCGCCGCGAGGCGGGTTTTTTGTTGCTGTCGCAGGTGAATCTATCGGCACGGAAAAGGCGGGTGGCTATCGTGTGGAACTACATCTGGGTCATGATCGGCAGCGCGCTGGGTGGCGGGGCGCGCTACTGGTTTTCCGGCTTTGTGGCCGAGCGCATCGGCGAGACTTTCCCCTGGGGCACGCTGTTCATCAACATCATCGGCTCGCTGGTCATCGGCTTCTTCGCCACCGTCACGGGGCCGGATGGCCGCTACCTGGTGGGCACCACCGCGCGCCAATTCGTCATGGTGGGCATTTGTGGTGGCTACACGACGTTTTCCTCGTTCAGCCTGCAGACCCTGAACCTCGCCCGCGACGGCGAGTGGTTCAGGGCCAGCGCCTATATTGTTTCATCGGTCGTCTTCTGCCTGCTCGCGGTCTGGCTGGGCCATGTGGCCGCCGCGGTGTTGAACCAGTCAAGAGGAGTCTAAGCCATGTCCATTCCCAGCCAGGCGATGCTGCTGCGGATCTTTCTGGGCGAGGACGACAAATTCCATCACCAGCCGCTGTACGAGGCCATCGTCTTGAACGCGCGCGAAAAGCATCTCGCCGGCGCCACGGTGCTGCGCGGCCCCATGGGCTTCGGCCATTCGAGCCATCTGCATACCGCCAAGATCCTGCGGCTGTCGGAGGACCTTCCGGTGGTGGTGGAGATCGTCGATGCCGAGGAAAAGATCAGGGCCTTTCTGCCCGAGCTCGACGGTATGATGGGCAGCGGCCTCGTCACGCTGGAAAAGGTGGAGGTGGTGCAGTACGGCGCGAAGGCGTGAGTGGTTAGCCGCCCACCACGCCGGCGAGCGCGCGCACCCGCTGCTCGTCGCTCGCGAGTTCCTTCGCAGCACCTGAGAAGGTGATGCGTCCGTCATCCAGCACATAGGCGCGGTCGGCCACCGACAGGCCGAGGCGCACATTCTGCTCGACCAGCAGAATCGAAATGCCCTCGCCGCGTGCTCTTTCGATGACGCGGAACACTTCGCGCACCACCAGCGGTGCCAACCCCTGGGATGGCTCGTCGAGAATCAGAATGCGCGGGTTGAGCAGCAGCGCGCGGGCAATCGCCAGCATCTCCTGCTCGCCGCCGGAAAGCTGGCGGCCGCGATTCATCTTGCGCTCCTGCAGGCGTGGGAACAGCTCATAGACCTTGGCCACGGTCCAGGCACCCGATCGCGCGGCGGGAATCTCGAGATTTTCCGCCACGGTAAGGTTGGGGAAAATCCGCCTACCCTCCGGCACATAGCCGACACCCAGCCCCGCCACGCGGAACGGCGGCCAGCCGGTGGTATCCTGGTCGAAGATCGTGATGCGGCCCTGGCGCGGCGGCGTAAGCCCCATCAGGCTGCGCAAGGTCGTTGTCTTGCCGGCCCCGTTGCGGCCCAGGATCGTCACCACCTCGCCGGCGCCGAGCTCAAAGCCGACGCCGTGCAGAATATGGCTCTTGCCGTAATAGGTCTGCAGGTCCTGGCAGGCGAGCGCGGTCACGATTCCTGCTTCCCCAGATAGGCTGCCTGTACCGCTTCGTTGCCGGCGATCTCCGCCGGCGAGCCACTGGCCAGCACGCGCCCCTGGTTCAGGACGGTGATGACTTCGGCAAGGCGGAAGACCAGCGGCATGTCATGCTCGATCAGCACGATGGTCAGCGCGTGATCGTGATGCAGGTGGTGCATCAGCTCGGCGATCTGCTCGGTCTCCTGGTCGCCCATGCCAGCGGTGGGTTCGTCCAGAAGCAGCAGTC
>CAZQLF010000108.1:0-7905 GCA_964594035.1 uncultured Rhodospirillaceae bacterium
TCGCGGTCTCCGGGTATAACCAGGATGTAATCATTGAAGTGCCGACTCCTATCGCCCTGAAGAGCCAGCAATATTACAACCTGGAGATGGATTATTTCCCGTCGGGCAGCGGCGGCCTTGCGCAACTTTATTGGAACAGCCCTTCCACGCCCCAGGCCATCGTCCCTCAGAGCCAGCTTTATCCCACGACCAATCCTCCTCCTTCAGTCGTGATCACTGCCCCAACCAACGGCTCGACTTACACAGCGACCGCTTCAGTGACTGTATCCATCAATGCAGCAGCCCAATACAACGCTCTCAGCGAAGTGGGCCTCTACACCAATTCCGTCCTGCTCACACGGCTGACCAACAGCCCTTACACGGTGACACCAACCGGGCTTGGCGCGGGCGCTTATTTGCTCAAAGCCGTTGCCATCGATACGACTGGTTTGACGACGACCTCCGCGCCGGTTTCCGTCACGGTCAATGCCGGTACCGGCCAGCCCTACGGTCTGACCTCGCGTGCACCCGTGTCCGCCTATCTGAACATTCCCACCACCATCGCCGGGACTCTCCCGACCTTTCTCTCCAAAGCAGGCCGTTTCCCCAACCCCCCTTCACCACCGAGCACCCATCACGACCCCGACAGCCGCCACACCCCGACCTGCCAGTGCCCGCCAGGCCCGCGATTCCCCGATGACCAACTCGCAGGCGAGTCCGGCCATGGGCGGCGTCAGGTAGAAGAGGCTGGCAACCTTGGAGGCAGCCCCCTTGCGAATCAGCCAGAGCAGCAGGGTAAAGGCGCCGACCGAGAGCACCAGGATCAGCCAGGCAAGGGAAAGGATGAAGGCCCCGGTCCATTGCACCTGGCCAACGCCATAGAAGAACATCATCGGCAGCAGGGCCAGGGTCGCGGCGGCATACTGGATCGCGGCACTGCTGCGAAGATCGACCACGCCGCAGAATCGCTTCTGATAGATCGTTGCCGAGGTGATCCCGACGAGGCCGACCAGCGCGCAAAAGATGCCCCAGAGGTGCACGCTGTCAACATGCAGCTTGTCCCACAGCACCAGTGTCACGCCGCCGAAGCCGATTGCGAGGCCCAGCCATTGCCGGGCGCTCACTCTCTCGCCCAGCAGCGGGCCGACGACCGTGGCCGTCAGGATCGGCTGCAAGCCGACGATGAGCGCCGTGACGCCCGCAGGAATTCCGGCACCCATCGCGACGTAGCAGCCGCCGAGATAGACCGCCTGCAGCAGCACGCCGACCACGGCGACATGGAAGGCCTGCATCTTCGTCTTCGGCCAGCGCGCGCCGGTCACCAGGCTGACCGCCACCATGAGCACCGTGGTGGCGCTAAAACGGATCACCAGGAGCGTGAAAGGCCGCGCATAAGGCAGGCCCATCTTGGCGGCGATGAAGCCCGAGGCCCAAAGCAGGACGAAGATCGCGGGCGTCAGGCTCTGCCAGTTGAACAGATTCTTGGTGCTTGGATGGGCCGTGGAACTCGCTGTCATGAATCGGCGGGCGATGCGAATGGGACCTCTTGTGGGCGGCCATCATACGGTCGCTACCGCATGGCGCAATCAAACGCTCACTACGGCGCTGGAGAGATCATCGGCCGGACGATAGGATCGCGGCCGCATGCGCCGCCCCATCCTTGTCGCCATCGCTCTCGTCGTCCTAGTCGCGGCATATTGCCTCTACTGGTTCGTGCTCACCCGAATCGTTGCGGCCGATATCGCCAACTGGCGCGACCAGCAGCGCGCCCAGGGCTACGCCGTCACCTTTGCCGAACAGCCAGCCATCGACGGCTTTCCGTTCTCCGTCCGCGCCCACCTCGGCACACCCGACATCACCGGGCCCGGCGGGTTGTGGCGCTGGCAGGGGCCCGAAACCGAGCTGCGCCTGGCGCCCTGGGCACCGCTCGATCTCGTCTTCATCGCGCCCGGTCATCATCATGTGTCTCTTGCCGGCAACGCGCCGCGCGACATCGCGCTCGATGCCGGTGCTCTCACCTTTGGCCTCGATCTCAGCTACGCCGGCCAGGCAACCGACGTCAGCCTCGATGTCGACAAAGTCACCGCGGTGGATAGCGTCGCCGGCACCACGGCGGTGGTATCAGTGAAGGCGCAGGGGCATCTGCCCTGGCCCGACAAGCCGGGGCCGGAGGTCAGCAGCCTCGACTTCACCGTCGACGCCGGCGGCGTAACCCTGCCGCAGACCGTGCGCGCCGCGCTGGGACAACGCCTCGACCGGATCCATCTCGTGGCTCAGTGGATGGGCGCCCTGCCGCAAACGCTGCCGCGTGAGGCACTGGCCACATGGCGCGATGGCGGCGGCGTCATCCAGCTGCATGATGGCGAGATCGACTGGGGGCCGATTTCCGCTTCGGGCAACGGCACCATCGCGCTCGACGAAAACATGCAGCCCCTGGTGGCCGGGATTGTGAAGGTCGCAGGCCTGCCCGAGACCCTCGACATGCTGGTGGCCGCGGGCATGATTCCACAAGGTCAGGCCAATCTCGCCAAGATGATGTTCGGCGCGATGGCCGCCACGCCTGCCGGCGGCGGGCGTCCGCAGGTCTCGCTGCCGCTGACGATCCAGGACGACTTCGTCTATATGGGACCGATCAAGCTCGCCCCGCTCCAGCCCATCGACTGGACCCAGATTCCCTAGCTCACGCGGAAGTTCTGGAACTGCCAGGGATCGCGGCGGTCAAGATGTTCGTCATAGAGCTGGCCGCGGCCCTGTAGCGGAGTCCACTTCGTCTCCACCGCCACCACCGGGCCAAGATAGGGCCGGCAGACACCCATGACAAATTCGTGGTCGAGATCTTCGGGTTCCAGCAGGCCTTGGTCGGGGTGCTCGATCAGCCACATCGCGCCGGCAACCACCGGAATGGCGATCTGGATCGATGTGGCGTTGTATTGCGGGCCCAGCAGCTCGCGCGCTTCCTCGATGGAAAGCTGCGAGCCGTACCAGAGCGCGCCATGATCGCCCATGAGCAGCGCGCCCAACTCGTCGATGCCCTCGATGATCTCGGTGCCCAGCATCCGCCATTTCGGCTGGACCTGAAAATTGTTGGTCACCATCTCGCGGACGCTCAAGACAGCGTCGTTGCAGGGATGATAGGCGTAGTGGACCGTGGGGCGATAGACGGCGCGGCCCTTGTTCCAGACCGTGAGGTAGTCGGCCAGCGTGATCGCCTCGCCATGGGTGATCAGAAAGCCGGTCAGCGGCCCGCCGATCGGCGTCCAGGAGCGCACCTGGGTAACGCAGCCCGGCTGGTCCAGAAAGATCGCGCATTTCGGCCCGACCTTATGGCGCTTGCCGCCCCGCGGCAGCTTCTTCTCGTGAGTTCCCCAGCCGAGCTCCGAAGGCTGTGCGCCCTCGCCGCAGAAGCCGGGGATGCTCCAGGTGTTAACGAACTCCCCAGGGCGCTTGGGCACATCGCAGATCTGGGTATCGTGCTCGGCGACGTGGATGACCTTGGTTCCGACCCGCTTGGCGAGATCGGCCCAGTCCTCGCGGCTTGCAGGCTTGGCGATCTTCAGCTTCTTGCGTTTGGCGATCTCGAGCAGCGCTTCCTTGACCAGATGACTGATCAGGCCGGGATTGGCGCCATGGGTGATAAGCGCTGACGTAGCGCCCTTCTTCCACGTCTTCGCCTGCTCTCTCGCCATGTAGCGAAGGTAGTAATTCGTGCGCTGTTCTTCCGGGATTTTCGGATTGGCGTAGTAGTTCGCCCAGGGCTCCACGCAGGTATCAAGATAGAGCACGCCATTCTTCTGGCACCAGGCCATGACGTCGATGGAGCTGACTTCGACCGAGAGGTTGAGGATCAGGTCGCCGCGCGAGGCGAAGCGCGAGAGAACCGCCGCCATGTTCTTGCGGAAGATCGGCTCGACCACGTAGGTCACGCCCCTGGCGACATACCCCGCGACCTCGGCGGAGCGGTCCTCGGCATCGACGATGGCAACCCGCGACAGCGGCATGTCGAAATGCCGCTCGATCAGCGGCAGCGTGCAGCGGCTGACGGAGCCGTAACCGATGAACAGGATGCGGCCGTTGAACTTGAATTTCCAGGAAGGCGGCATGTCGGCAATCCCCCGAAGCAGGTAGCAGCTGGTCCGGGCCGGAAATTACGGGAAACGGTCAATGCCGCAAATGAAAAAATGGAGACGAGTCTCCGCGCGCCCGTTCGGCTCGTTAGCGACAGCCGTCTCGCAGCAGGTACTGCGGGTTTTGCGGATTGAAAATGGAAGCTGCATCGCCGTCGCCCAGCACCAGTCGCAGCAGGAACCCCGCGCCGGATTGCAGCTGGGATCTATCGCCGTGTGACAGCCGCGTGAGGGCATCAATATCGGCCGCGTCAATCTTCTGCCGGCAATAGACATCGCGCACGCCGTCCCAGTCGAGTCGCCACCCCGGCGAAACGATCGCGTGCCCCCACCACGACCAGGTCAGGTCCTTCTCCAGAGCGCAGCACAGCTGCATTGCCCGCGCATCGGACGAATAGCTCTCACACTGCAAATTGCGCGTCAGGTCGCCGTCAGCGATCGCATCGCGCGTGCTATGAGGCGTTCCGCAGGCCGTCTCGGCAGCCCAAGCCCCCATCGGGAACGACATGGCCGCCAGCAATGCGACCGAAAGCCGCGTCACGGCTACCGGCTCTCAGGCCTGCTTCGCGTCGATGATGCCGCGGCGGATGGCACGGGTGCGCGTAAACAATTCCTGCAGCTTGTCGCCCTCGCCCCAGCGGATGGCGCGCTGAAGGGCCGTCAGATCCTCATTGAAGCGGCCCAGCATCTCCAGCACCGCTTCCCGGTTGTTCAAGAACACGTCGCGCCACATCACCGGGTCGGAAGCGGCAATGCGGGTGAAGTCGCGAAAGCCGCCGGCGGAGAATTTGATCACTTCGCTCTGGGTTGCGTCCGCCAGATCGGTCGCCGTGCTGACAATGGTGTAGGCGATGATATGGGGCAGGTGCGAGGTGATGGCGAGCACCCGGTCATGATGGCCGGGCTCCATCAGCTCGATATTGCTGCCGGCGCGCCGCCAGAGGGTGGCGAGCTTTTCCACCGCCTTCTCATCGCTGCCAGGCGGCGGCGTCAGGATGCACCAGCGACCCTGAAAGAGTTCAGGAAAGCCGGCTTCGGGCCCGGAGTGCTCCGTGCCCGCCACCGGATGGCCGGGAATCAGATGCACACCATCGGGCACATTCGGCCCGAGATCGCGGATGACCGACTGCTTGGCCGACCCGACATCGGTCAGAATCGCGCCCTTGGCAAGGTGATCGCGGATGGCGGCACCGATCTCGGCATATGTACCGAGTGGCGCGCAGATCATCACCAGATCCGCACCCTTCACGCAGGCTGCGGGGTCGTCATGGATACTGTCGAGATAGCCCAGTTCCCAGGCCTTGGCGCGCGTCGCAGCACTGCGCGCCGTACCGGCGATGTGGCCGGCGAGCTTTTCCTTCTTCATCACCCGGGCGAGCGAGGAGCCGATCAGCCCAATGCCGATCAGCGCCACGCGGTTGAACAATGGCTCGCTCATGTCGCCACAGCCGCCTTGGCCTTGCCATTGGCGTAATCGGCCGTCGCAGCGGCCACTGCCCGCGTCTCGGCTTCCGTGCCGATGGTGATGCGCAGGCAATGGCCGAGGCCGTAGGCGCCCATCTTGCGCAGGATCAGCCCGCGGGATTTCAGAAAGCGGTCGGCAGCGTCGGCGTCGCTGAATTCCACCAGTAGGAAGTTGCCGACGCTGGGATGGACGACATAGCCCTGCTTCGCCAGCTCGGCGGAGAGCCAGTCGCGCCATTTCTTGTTGTGGCCGAGGCTCTTGGCCACATGCTCGCGGTCTTCCAGCGCTGCAGCGGCCGCCGCCTGCGCCGGCAGGGAGGTGTTGAACGGCCCGCGGATACGGTTCAGCACGTCAGCAATGCTGGGCGGGCAAAAGGCCCAGCCGAGGCGTAAACCAGCAAGCCCGAAAATTTTGGAGAAGGTGCGCAGCATGACGACGTTGTCGCCGGCGCGCACCAGCTCCTCGCCCGCATTGTAGTCTTCGCTCTCGACGAACTCGGCATAGGCTGCGTCGATGACCAGCAGGATGTCGCTGCTGAGCCGCCGGCGAAGCTCGCGCAACTGGGGGGCCGTCATATAGCTGCCAGTCGGATTGTTGGGATTGCCGATGAAAACAATGCGCGTTGCGGGCGTCATCAGCGCCAGCAGCGCCTCCATATCGGTGGCGTAGTTCTTCTCGGGCGCGGCCCTGGGGGTGGCACCGGCGCCCAGCGCGCACAGCCGGTACATGAGGAAGCCATGGGCGCTGAACAGCACCTCATCGCCGGGCCCGGCATACGCCCGGGTCAACAGCGCAATCAGCTCATCGGAGCCGTTGCCGCAGACGATGCAGGTCTTCTCCAGGCCGAAATGCCGTGAAATTGCGGCGCGCAGCTTTTCCGCACCGCCATCGGGATAGCGATGCATCTCGCTCGCTGCCTCGCGGAAGGCAGCGATCGCCTTCGGGCTGGGCCCCAGCGGATTCTCGTTGGAGGAAAGCTTCGCGGGTTTGGCAATGCCGGGAACGCTCGCTTCGCCACCCACATAGGGCGCAATCTCCATGACTCCAGGGCGTGTCTTCAGGGTCATGGTCATCCTTCCGATGGCTTGTTTGCCGGATTCAGATCGCTGGATGCAAACGGCACGGCATATCCCCCCACCGGCCATACCTGACGCACGGAATCACCGATGCGCTCGGACAGCCTGGCGAGCCTGGGATCGTCCTGGGCCAGATGGCCTTCGACGTCCAGAAGATGCAGCCAGACCGGCTGGTCGCTGCGCGGCTGCCAGCTCTGGATTACCGCGGTTTCAAAGCCCGCCGCCTTCACCCGGCTGGCAAGCTCGCTGCGCGACATGGGGCCGCCAGCTTCGACGATCAGCAGCGTGCGGTCGCGGCCCGTGGGTTCAGTGCCGACGGGGGCTACCGCGAAGGCCTCCAGGGGGGCGCCGCGGACTGTTTCACCGGAACCGAAGGGAAGGCGCGCCACGATGCGCGGGCGCTTGGCGTCGTGGCTCAGAAGGCTCGGCCACCAGGGCTGCGGATCGTCGGCATCCGGCACCGGCAGAACGCCGACCGAAGCGCGGCCCGCAGCCAGCGCCGTCAGCACCTGCTGCGGGGAATCATGCGCGCTCGCCGGCGTCAGGCTGCCGAAATGATCGCGTGCCAGATCCCAGTAGCCCGCCGCCCTCTCTGGCGCAAAAACGGCAAGCGAAAAAGGGCCCTGCATACGCAGGACCCCCGCCATGATCTCGCGCCAAAGCCGCACGATGACGGCGCGGGGAAAGCTGCCTTCATGGCGCTCGACAAGGCGGCGCAACACCTGGGCCTCGCGTGCCGGCCGCATGAAGACGGGCTCGGAGCCGTTGGCGCTTTTGGCCGCGCGGATGCGCAATGCGACCTCCGCCCGGCGCATGATCTGGCGGTGGAGGTCTTCATCGATGGCATCGATTTCGGCGCGCAGCGCCTCGAGCGTGGGTTCGGCGTCTGCCATGATCAGGGCCCCTGGAAGCGGCTAGTGTGATACTTGCAGGGGCCGGCAAAAGCAAAGAAAACATTGACAGCCCGGCCCCCACCTCCCTACCTATCGCCAGGGGCGAAAGCCCAGGTTTTTCCAACGCTGACAGTAGCTTGTGCCATCAGAGACTTATGACAGAAGCGATTTGGCCGAAGGGCGCATGACCCCGCTGCAGAAACGATTGCTGGACGCCCAGGCGCCGCTTCCCGGATACCGGGTGGTGTTCGGGCAGACGCGCAAGATGCCGCTGGATTGCGGCATCGAGTTCGGGCCTTTCGCCATGGCCTATCAGACCTACGGCAAGCTGAACGCCAGGGGCGACAACGCGGTCTTCGTCCCGCATT
>CAZQLF010000109.1:0-7859 GCA_964594035.1 uncultured Rhodospirillaceae bacterium
GCAACCTGATCCGTGAATCTTGCTCTACCTATTTGAAGTAGCGGCTGATTCACGCTTCACGTTGATTCAACGTGAAGCGATCAGACGCTTGCCAGCGGTCGAGATCGGCCAGCGCCCGAGACGCGAGCGCCGGCTTGCGCGTGGCGCGGCCTTTGCGTCCGCTGGCGTGCTCCGGCCCAGCCTGTTCCAGCAGCGCCGGCAGCAATCCGAAATTGATATTCATCGGCTGGAAGGTCCGCGCATCGGCACCGCCGGTGATATGGGCCAACAGCGCGCCGAGCGCCGTCGTCGCCGGTGGCGCCTCGAGCGCATGGCCCAGGCGCTCCGCCGCAATAAACCTGCCCGCCAGAAGTCCGATGGCAGCGCTCTCCACATAGCCTTCGACGCCGGTGACCTGGCCGGCGAAGCGCAAGGTCGGCCGAACTTTCAGGCGCAGGCGGCCATCGAGCAGGCGCGGGCTGTTGATGAAGGTATTGCGATGCAGGCCGCCGAGCCGCGCGAACTCCGCCTTTTCGAGCCCCGGAATCATCCGGAAGATGCGCACCTGCTCGGCATGTTTGAGCTTGGTCTGGAACCCCACCATGTTGAACAGGCTGCCCAGCGCATTGTCCTGGCGAAGCTGCACCACGGCATGGGGCCGCCGCCCGCTCTTCGGCTCAGTGAGGCCGACGGGCTTCATGGGGCCAAAACGCAGCGTCTCGCGGCCGCGCTCCGCCATCACCTCGATGGGCAGGCAGCCGTCGAAGTAAGGCGTGCTGGCTTCCCACTCCTTGAACTCGGTTTTGTCGCCGGCCAGCAGCGCGTCGAAGAAAGCCTCGTACTGCGCGCGGTCGAGCGGGCAGTTGATGTAGTCGGCGCCGTCGCCGGCTGGGCCTGCCTTGTCGTAGCGCGACTGAAACCAGGCTCGATCGAAATCGATGCTGTCGCGATGAACGATGGGTGCGATGGCGTCGAAAAAGGCGAGAGCATCCTCGCCGCTGATGTCACGAATGGCCGTGGCGAGACCGGGAGCGGTGAGGGGACCGGTCGCGATGATCGTGTCGCCCCAGTGTTCCGGCGGCAGGCCCGCGACCTCGCCGCGCTCAAGCGTCACCAGCGGATCGGCAAGCAGGCGCTGCGTGACCTCGTCGGCAAAGCCGTCGCGGTCGACGGCCAAGGCGCCACCGGCGGGCAGCTTGTGGCGGTCGCCGGCAGAGAGGATCAGCGAGCCGCAGCGGCGCATCTCCTCGTGCAACAGGCCGACGGCATTGTTCATCGCATCGTCGGAGCGGAAGGAATTGGAGCAGACGAGCTCGGCGAGCCTGTCGGACTTATGCGCCTCGGTGCCGCGCAACGGCCGCATCTCATGCAGCACCACGCGATCGCCCGCGCGCGCCAACTGCCATGCCGCTTCGCTGCCGGCGAGCCCGCCCCCGACGATATGCACTGGCCCAGGGACCACATTGTCTGTCATGGAGCCAACAGATAACCTCCGCCTCTTTCCGCAGCAAGGAGAACGCCCATGGTCCGCCTGTTCAATCCGCCGGAAGTCTGCAAGCCTTTCTCACGCTACAGCCACGGCTCGCTGGTGGAAGGCAATCTCCGCTGGCTGCACATCTCCGGCCAGGTCGGCGCCAAGCCCGATGGCACGCTGGAACATGGCTTCGAGGCCCAGGCGGCCCGGAGCTGGTCCAACCTGATGGCCATCCTGAAAGCCGGCGGCATGGACGTCGGCGACATCGTCAAGACCAACGTATTCCTGACGCGGGCTGGTGACGTGGTTGCCTCGCGCAAGTATCGCGAGGAGGCGCTGAAAGGCACCGCAACACCATCGACCTTGCTGATCGTCTCGGCGCTGGCTCATCCCGATCTGCTGATCGAGGTGGAGGCGGTTGCCGCAAAGCCCGTCTAAATCACGTATCGCTTGCCCACCGCCGACGGGACCAGGGCGTCGCCATAGGCGGTGGCAAGCGCGTTGAGTGCGCGCCAGCCGGTGCAATGTCCGGCGGCAATAAGCTTCAGATCGAACTGGGCAAGTGCGGCGACGGTCTCCGGAATAATCGCTTCGGTCTGGCCGGAGAGATGAAAGCCGCCGAAGACGCCATAGAGCGGCACGCCGGGAAACCGCGCCCGGGCTGCCAGCAGCACATTGATCACCCCGGCATGCGAGCAGGCTGTGAACACAACCTGGCCCTTGCCGGCGACATGAATGGAAACGAAGCGCTCGTCCGGCAGAAGCTCGTCGAGAGCCCAGCTGCCGTTAGGCATCTGGCGGTGCTGTCCCGGCATGCCACGCTCAAAGGGCGTTAAGCGGGGGATTTCGCCGCTGATATGGAACGCACCGTCCAGCACCGTCTGCTCATCGCGGGTGACGATGACGTCACCGCCATTGCCGGAGAGGACGTCGACGCTCGGCACTTTCTCCATTTCCTGGAAGGTGCCATTCGGTGCCTTGGTCGCACGGAGCGCAAACATGTCGGGATGCATGTAGACCGGCACGGCCTTGCCCCCGTTGTCCTGGGTGATCATCTGTAGCGCGCGCGGCATGGCGCCGGCATGGTCCCAATGTCCATGCGACAGCACCATGGTCTCCACGGAACCGAGCGAAGCGCCGAGCCGCGTGACATTGCGCTCGAACACCCACTCGTCCGGTCCGGTATCGAACAGCAGCGTGCGTGTCTTGCCGCTGTGATGGGCGGTAATCAGGCAGGAGAGGCCGTGAGCCGCGCAGCACAGGCACTTGCCCGAGAGCCACTTCATTCCGTGGCGCCGCAAGAAGGAGAACTCGGTTTCGACAAAGGACGGGGTGGAGGACAGGCTGTCCGTCGCATTGTCCACAAGGATGGTTATTTCCAGGCGGTCGACAGGTTTCACGTGGACCTCCTATTCAGTTACACCAAGCTGTTGCCCTCGTCGGCCATCATTTTCTGCCAGGAGGGGCGGGCTTCGACGAGGGCCATCAGCTTGGCGATATTGCGATAGCTGCGCGCCGGCTTCGCCATCTTGCGCGACCAATGGGCGACCATGGTGAGGAACAAATCGACGGCCGTGCACTCGGCGCCAAGCAGGTAAGGCCCCGCGATCTCCCGGTCGAGCAGGGCCCAGATGCGGGCCAACCGGCGTTCAGCACCAGATTTAAGGGCCGCGCGTTCCTCTTCCTTGTCGAGATAATTGTCGGCATGCCACCAGTTCATCAGCGCTTCCTGCGGCGTGTTCGTCAGGAAGAACAGCCATTGCAGAAATCGCACGCGGCTGGGCGAGCCGACTGGTGGCATCAGCCCGGACTGCGGGTGCTTCTCACAGAGATAGAGCAGGATGGCGGCGGATTCATACATGATCCGGCCGTCTTCGATCAGCGTGGGCACCCGCGCATTGGGATTGATCTTCAGGTAGTCGGCCGATTTCTGCTGGCCCTTGTCGGCGTCGATCTCGACCAGCTTGAAGGGAACACCCATCTCGATCATTGCCGCATGGCAGGCCATGTTGGCGCTGCCCTTGCTCCAGTAGAGCGTGTACATCGCTATCCCCTCGCTGCCAGCCCTTCCAGGCGTCCAATCAAGAAATCGAAGAAGACGACCGCATCACCCTGCAGCAGCACGTTGCAGGGGCCATCCTCGCGCCAATCGACAACGGTCTCGCCGCTGCGGGCACCCCTGGTTTCGACACGGATGACGGCGCGCCGCCCGGAAAAGAGGCTGGGGCGCAGCATCCAGGCAATAGTCAGCGGGTCATGCAGGTGATCGTCGCCCTTGTGATAGAAGCGCAGCATGCCGCCCAGCGCCTTGCCGATCGGGCCGGGGATCGCTTCGAAGCGCGCGATGCGCTCCATCGTCACCACCATCTGGTAGGAGAGGTCCAGCGGCACGAGCGTGACAGGCAGGCCGAGGCCGAAGACGAAATCGGCGGCCTCCGGATCGACATGGATATTGAACTCCGCATGAGGCGACATGTTGCCGCCGGTTTTCGGTGTGGCGCCGCCCATGATCACGACCTCGCGCACCGCCCTGGCGATGCCCGGCGCGCGCTGGAAAGCGGTGGCGATGTTGGTGAGCGGCCCAATCGGCGCCAGCGTCTGGCTTTTCGGTGCGGCGGCCGAGAGGGTCTCGATCAGCCAGTCAACGCCATGCTGGGCTTCCGGCTTGCCTTTAGGCCGCGGCAGCTCCGCACCATCCATGCCTGTCGTGCCATGGACGCTGCCGGTGACGAGATCGCGGGCGATAGGCCGGTCACAGCCGGCATAGACCGGCAGAGCAGGCCGCTTGCCCAACTCGCGCAATTTCAGCGCGTTCTGGGTGCAGAGCTCCAGGCGCACGTTGCCGGCGACGGTCACGAGTGCGCGAAGATCAAGCTCCGGACTTGCCAGCGCCAGCAGGATCGCGAGCGCATCATCGATCCCGGGATCGGTATCGATGATGATCGGCCTCGCCGTCGAGGAGCTAGGCACGCAGCTTCTGCTTCTTCCGCCCCGCTGAGCCGAGATAGGGGGCGAGATACTGGCCGGTATAGCTGGCGGGGGTCGCCGCGACCTTCGCTGGCGTGCCTTCGACCACGAGGCGCCCGCCCTTGTCGCCGCCCTCCGGCCCCAGATCGATGATCCAGTCGGCGGTCTTGATCACCTCGAGATTGTGCTCGATGACAACGACCGTGTTGCCGGCATCGACCAGGCGATGCAGCACCTCCAGCAGCTTGCGGACATCGTCGAAATGCAAGCCCGTGGTCGGCTCATCGAGAATGTAGAGGGTGCGGCCTGTCGCCCGGCGCGACAGCTCCTTGGCGAGCTTGACCCGCTGGGCCTCGCCGCCGGAGAGCGTGGTCGCCGGCTGGCCGATGTGGATGTAGCCGAGGCCCACCTCCTGCAGCATCGCCAGCTTTTCGCGGATCGCCGGCACCGCCTTGAAGAAATCGACGCCCTCATCGACCGTCATGTCGAGAACATCGGCGATCGACCTGTCCTTGAAGGTGATTTCCAGGGTCTCGCGGTTGTAGCGCTTGCCCTTGCAGGTATCGCACTGCACGTAGACGTCAGGCAAAAAGTGCATCTCGATCTTGATGACACCATCGCCCTCGCAGGCTTCGCAGCGTCCGCCCTTGACGTTGAAGGAGAAACGGCCCGGCTTGTAGCCGCGGGCACCGGCCTCCGGCAATCCGGCAAACCACTCACGGATTGGCGTGAAGGTTCCGGTGTAAGTCGCCGGGTTTGAGCGCGGCGTGCGGCCGATGGGCGACTGGTCGATATCGACGATCTTGTCGAGGAACTCGACGCCCTCGATCCGATCATGGTCGCCCGCATGCAGCCTGGCGCCGTTCAGCCGTCGCGCCAACGCCTTGTAAAGCGTCTCGATGATCAGGGTCGATTTGCCGCCACCCGAAACACCGGTCACGCAGGTGAAGGTGCCGAAGGGTATATCGATGGTAACGTTCTTCAGGTTGTTGGCTCGCGCGCCGATCACGCGCAGCTTGCCACCGAGCTGGCCGGGCCGGCGCTGCTCGGGCACCGGAACCTGGCGCATGCCGATCAGGTATTGGCCGGTCAGGCTGTCCGGGTTCTGCATTACCTTGTCCGGCGTGCCGGCGGCGACCACCTTGCCACCGTTGACGCCGGCGCGCGGACCCATGTCGATCAGGTAATCGGCGGTGCGGATCGCTTCCTCGTCATGCTCGACCACCAGAACCGTGTTGCCGAGATCGCGTAACCGCTTCAGCGTTTCCAGCAACCGGGCATTGTCGCGCTGATGCAGGCCGATGGTGGGCTCATCCAGCACATAAAGCACACCTGTCAGGCCGGACCCGATTTGGGAGGCGAGGCGAATGCGCTGGCTTTCGCCGCCGGACAGCGTGCCGGAATTGCGGCTGAGGGTCAGATATTCCAGGCCCACGCTTTCCAGAAATCCCAGCCGCTCGCGGATCTCCTTCAGGATACGCTGGGCGATATCGCGCTGCTTGGCCGTGAGCTTGGCATCGAGGCCCCGGAACCACTCGCCGGCTTGCGCGATGGAAAAATCGGCGACCTGGGAGATGTCGAGGCCGGCGATCTTCACTGCCAGCGCCTCGGGCTTCAGGCGCCTGCCCTGGCAGACTTCGCAGGGGCTGTTGTTCTGATAGCGGGCCAGCTCCTCGCGCACCCAGCTGCTGTCGGTCTCGCGAAAGCGCCGCTGCATGTTGGGAATGACGCCCTCGAAAGGCTTGGTCGTGCGGTAATTCCGCATGCCATCGTCGTACTGCATGACCACCGGCTCGCTGCCGGAACCGAACAGGATGGCCTTGCGCACTTTCTCGGGCAGGTTCTTCCACGGCGTGTTGACGCTGACCTTGTAATGCTTGGCCAGGCTCTCCAGCGTCTGGGCGTAGTATTGCGAGCTGGAATTCGCCCAGGGCGAAATCGCGCCCTCGCGCAGGCTGAGCGACTCATCCGGTACCACCAGCTCGGGATCGAAGAACAAAGTCGTGCCGAGGCCGTCGCAGGCCGGGCAGGCGCCGAACGGATTGTTGAACGAGAACAGCCGCGGCTCGATCTCATCGATCGTGAAGCCCGAGACGGGACAGGCAAAGCGGGCGGAGAAGATGACCCGCTCCGGCTCGGCCTTGCCGGTATCCGCCTTCTCGGCATAGAGCAGCCCGTCCGACAAATTCAGGCCGGTTTCTACGGAATCCGCCAGCCGCGTTTCCAACCCCGGCCGCACCACGATGCGGTCGATCACCACCTCAACGTCGTGTTTCAGCTTCTTGTTGAGGGCCGGGACCTTGTCGATCTCGAAAAGCTGGCCATCGACCTTGACGCGCTGGAAGCCGCGCTTCTGAAGATCCTGCAGTTCCTTGCGGTATTCGCCTTTGCGACCGCGCACGATGGGGGCCAGCAGATAGAGCCGCGTTCCCTCCGCCATCGCCATGATGCGGTCGACCATCTGGCTGACCGTCTGGCTTTCGATGGGCAGACCCGTGGCGGGGGAATAGGGGATGCCGATGCGCGCGAACAGCAGCCGCATGTAGTCGTAGATCTCGGTCACCGTGCCCACGGTGGAGCGCGGGTTGCGCGAAGTCGTCTTCTGCTCGATGGAGATGGCCGGCGACAGGCCCTCGATGGAATCCACGTCCGGCTTCTGCATCAGCTCCAGGAACTGGCGGGCATAGGCCGAGAGCGATTCCACATAGCGGCGCTGCCCTTCCGCATAGATCGTGTCGAAGGCGAGCGAGGACTTGCCGGAACCCGACAGGCCGGTGATCACCACCAGCTTGTCGCGCGGCATGTCGACGTCGATATTCTTGAGGTTATGTTCGCGCGCGCCGCGAACGGAGATGCGCGCGCCGCCGAATGCGCCTGCCATGTCCTGCCTGCCGGAAACGAGTCGCGATCTTAGCCGCAGCCGGGGGAAAATCGACTCCCAAAATGGCCCTGCGCGTGTAGGATCGCCCCATCGGGAACGTCGTCTGGGAGATAGTCATGGCGGGCAGCGTCAACAAGGTGATTCTGGTGGGAAATCTGGGCCGAGACCCGGAAGTGCGCAGCACCCAGGACGGTACGAAAGTGGCGAATTTGTCCCTCGCTACCTCGGAGAACTGGAAGGACAAGAACAGCGGCGAGCGGCGCGAACGCACGGAGTGGCATCGCGTGGTGATCTTCAACGAGCGCCTTGCCGAGGTCGCCGAGAAGTACCTGCGCAAGGGCAGCAAGGTCTATATCGAGGGCCAGCTGCAGACCCGCAAATGGACCGACCAATCGGGTACCGAGAAGTACACGACCGAGGTCGTCCTCCAGCGTTTCCGGGGCGAACTCACCATGCTCGACGGGCGCGGCGGGGCACCGGCCGATGCGGGCGAAGGCGGGGTTTCCGAGCCGGCCATGGGCGGCGGCCGCTCCGGCGGCGGCGGTGGTGAACTGGACG
>CAZQLF010000110.1:0-7832 GCA_964594035.1 uncultured Rhodospirillaceae bacterium
AGCTGGCGACCCGGGGGGGCCTAAGTCATCGTGGGGAACTTCAGGATGTTGAAGGGCCGGTTGTCGAATCCCAACCGCTTCTGGCGGAAGAAGACCGGACCGGGGCTGTCCCATTTGATCAGCAGAGCGATCACGATCAGCGTGGGCGATGCGAGCAGGAGTGCCAATGCCGCCATCGAGCGGTCGAACCCATCCTTCACCAGCTGATCCCAGAGCGAGATCGGACGGTCGCGGATGACCGGCATGGACTCCAGGGCGTTGAGCGCCACGGCCTTGGACGAGCGCAGCTGGATCATCTCCGGCGCCAGGCGCACCGGAATGGCGAGGTGGCGAAGGCGCGCGAGCACGGAGAGGATCCGCTCGTCGGACGACCACGGTAATGCGATCAGGATCTCGTCGACCGGTTCGCTCCGCACGAAGCGCAGCAGCTGGTCGAGATCGCCGCGGCAAGGAATGCCGGCGATGCTCGAGCGCGCATGTTCGGAACGGTCGGAGAAATAGGCGCGCACTGTCAGGCGATCGCTCCAGCTCTTCACCGCGGTGTTGATGAAGCGCGCGCCGTGATTGCCGGCGCCGAAGACGACAACACGCCGCGCGAGCCGCCCCTGACGGCGCAGCCGCGCCAGGATCGCCCCGGTACCCATATCGAGCAGCGCCACCGACGCCGCGGCCGTCACCAGCCAGGCAAAGACCCAATGCCCCATCGCGGAATCCGATGTCGATTCGTCCGGCCAGTGGACCACCACCTTGTAGCAACCGATCGCGGCGAGACCTGCCATGCACAGGACGGTAACCGAACGCAGCAGCGCGCGAATGCTTCCCGATTTCCTCGACAGCCGCGAGAGCTGCGTGGAGGCGATCAACACCGGAAAGATTGCCGCCGCGACGACAGCAATCAGCAGATGCGGACCGAAAGCAGAGGAGCCGGTGAAGCGGCGCTCCGCATATTCGACGACCATGGCCGCAGCGACGATGGCCGCACTCTGACAGCCCAGCAGTCCGAGGGGTGCCACAACCGGAGACAGCGGTGCCGGCAGATTGGCGACGCGGCTCCGCCATTCCTCGCGCGAGGCGGGATGCAAGAAAGGCAGCGACGCATCCTGATAGGCTGCTGCATCGGCGTCGGCAGACGAGACATCCGCAACGGAGCGTCTCACTTCTCGCTCACCATCCATTCGACTTTGCCCCACGGCAAGTTGCAGTTCAGTCGTCGTTCGCCTTGAGCGCAGGATAGGTCGCACCGGTTAAAATTTGACAATGCCCGCGCGGCACCGAGATACAAACAACGTTGCCTGCCACTTTTCGCCGGTGGTATTTTTGTGGCTCTTGAATCTCTGCTGCATCGCGCCACTCTCCATGAGCGATGTTCCCCGCAACATCGACAATCTGTTCAGAAGCTCTTCACCCGGATGAACCGGAAGCTCGATTGCGTTAGCGCGCATCGCACCGTTCATGCCTTGGTTATCTCTGCCGCTTCGCGCGTTTTGCTCAACGGACCGGGCGAATAGATCACGCGGCCGTCGGCATCTGGCGTGACTGTTTTTGGCGATGGCCGCGAAAGATGGGCAGCACTGAATCGCTTGCGCACCGCGACCATCGGACGCTCAACGAAGAAATAGGAAAGGCTCGCCAGCGCGAACGAGCCGGTGAGAAACAATGTCAGGCTCAGCGGACTCAGCAGCGGGCCCGGGACCAGGCGAGTGACAAGCCCGCCGACACCGAAGTGGAAGAGATAGAGCGAGTATGAGAGTCGCCCAATCAGAAGCGAAGGCGCCGTGCATAGAACGCGCGCAGCCAGGGGCCAGCGGCCGTAGAGCATCGCCGCAACGATGACGGCGATGGAACCGCCCTGGATGCTGTAGCGAAGGGTGTCACGGAATGCCGGATCTCGCAGCAGAAGCGTCGCGAGTAGCGCTGCGAGCGCCAACCAGGCCACCACAGGCCGACAGATTACCCGCCGCAGTCTATCCCCGTGGAAATGCAGAGCCAGAGTCAGAACACAACCATAGAGGATGCAGTCGAACATGGTGTCGGTGGCGCGGAGCCGCCTGGCGCCGCCTTCCACGCCGCAGATCCCCGCCCCCGGATCATGCGCGCAGGTTTCGAAGATGTAGAACCGCCAAACCGGCACCAATACCAGCGCAAGAACGAACCAGGGCAGCAGCATTGGCAACCGGTGGCGGAAAAGGAAGACGACGAAAGGCGCCACCAGATAGAAATGCTCCTCGATGGAGAGCGACCAGAGGATCGGATTCGGGTTCAGCGGGGGATAGCCGATGAAGATGTGATAGTAATTGGCCACGTAGAAGATGCCGCTCGCGATCTGCCAACCGGTCGTATGGGCGCCAAGCAGCAGGAAAAGGCTGGTGAACATTGCAAGATAGAGCAGCAGTGCCGGCGCGAGGCGAAAGAAACGCCGCAGATAAAAGGCGCTGAAGCTGAGCCTGCCGGTCGAGACGATCTCGGCGACGATCTGGCGGGTAATCAGAAATCCGCTAATGACGAAGAAGACGATGACACCAAGGCCGCCGGGAATGACGTTCTCCAGGCCGGCATGAGAGAAAACGACAAGCAGGATTGAGACGGCGCGGAAGCCGTCGAGAACCGGCAGGTAGTCGAAGCTCGCCCTGCCGACATCGAGCGATGCGCCCACCGCACCGGTACCAGGGCCGGCGAACAGACGCTCTGGCAAAATTCGACGCACCGCGATCAATGCCGCCCCTTCACGCTTGAATGCCGCCCCGTTTTTTCACGGCGCAACGTAACCATAAGGGGGCGAGGTGAAGGCGCGGCTAAGACAAATTTCCGGTGTGAGGCGCGCATCGCAAACGCGACGCGCAACAGCCTGTCCGCTATTTGCCACAACGACACACGGCTTTCCGACTCAACCGAAAGGCCCTTCATGCGTTGTTCACGATGCTGCCGCGCGGGACCCTTTTTTTGTAACGCCGCATTAAGGGGTGCCCCGCTAATGACATTGGCATCGGGTATCAGCTGGCTCGATCATCGTTTCGCCCGTGATTTCGCCATTGGGCATCGGCGACGGTGACGGTTCTCGCGGATAGGTGCTGTCGTGGTTTTCGCATCGGGGAAAGGCCCGCCCCGATGCGTTCAACCGGGTGCGATAGGGAGTGACGTGAATGCATCCGCTGGAAATGCCGCCGACAATCACGGTGCCCGAGATCCTGGCGATCGCGTTCCGTCAGCGCTTCAAGATCATGCTTGCTTTCCTGGTGCCCGTCGCCCTCGCCGTAGCGGCGCTCTTCGTTCTGGCGCCCGTCTATCGCGCCGGAACCAGCCTGATCGTCAAGACCGGCCGCGAATACATGGCCGGCATCCAGGGTGAGAGCAGCACAAGTGCCCCAACCTCCACAAAGCAGGAGGAAGTGAATTCCGAGATGGCCATCATGGGCAACCGGGCGGTGATCGAGGAGGTCATCAACAAGATCGGCCTCAAAAATCTCTACCCATCGCTCGTCGAGAATCCACCGTGGAGCGGCACGGCGATGGATGCCGCGGTGGTCAAGTTCGGCAAGGATCTGAACGTCGACGCCGTAAAGCTTTCCAATGTGATCGACGTCAGCTTCGACCACACCAATCCCGAGCTCGCCACCAGGGTGCTCAACACGCTGATCGCCGCATTCCAGGCGAAGCACGCCGAGGTCTATGTCGGCAACCGCGCGAGTGCCTATGAGCAGGGGATGCAGCAGGATATCGCCGATCTCGACCGCCTGCAGAAGCAGCGTGAGCAGATCAAGCGCGACAACCATGTCTTCGACATCGACCAGCAGCGCGCCGCCTATATCAGCCAGCTCGTCGACGCCCAGAACCATCTCCAGGACCTGTCCAACCAGACGACCACGCTGAAGACACGCATCGAGTACCTGACGAAGAAGCGCGCCGGGTTGCCGGACACCATCAGCTCCACCAACACGATGACGAACGACGAAATGTCCTATGCGCAGAACGCACTCAGCGATCTGCGGCGCACGGAGACCGGCCTGCTCGCCCGTTATTCGCCCAGTCATCCGCAGGTGCAGCAGATTGAACAGGAGATTCGCACCATGCAGGGGCGGATCTCCGCGATGAAGAACGCCTTCACCAGCGTCAAGACTGATCCCGACCCGCTGGCCCAGCAGGTGGACCAAGAGCTTGTGCAGGATCAGGCGGAGTTGTCGCCGCTGGCCGCGGAGACGGTGAGTTACCAGGCGCTGGTTGAATCCCTCAAGACGCAGCTTAGCGGCCTCGAGTCAGCCGACACGCAGCTGCGCATGATCCAGGCGAACATCGACAATCTCAACGACAACCTGAAATCACTGCGCAACAACTACGAACAGGCTCGCGCGCTGGACGACATGGACAAGGCACGGGTGGTCAGCGTCAGCCAGATCGGCCCCGCAATCGCGTCCGACAAGCCGGTCAAGCCGCAGAAGCTGCTGTTCGTCGCCGGTGGGTTGGTGATCGGCATGATCCTAGCGTCGGGCGTGATCATCTTCGCCATCATCACCAACAACACCTTCGTCACCATCGAAAGCGTGGAGCGTGTCCTGCAATTGCCAGTCCTGATGGCGGTGCCACGGCTGCCGATGCCGAAAGGCACGGATGGCCGCGCGGCAGCCGCATGAGCGGACACTCCTAACCGATGAGCGGACTTGGCGAACTGCGGCGCCGGCAGATGCTGGCGTTGGGCATGGGTGCCGCCCTGGGGGCGGCCGCTGGCTTGCCTGGCGGGCGGCGGGCGCGCGCCGCCGAACAGCTCGCCTCGCTGAAGGATGCCGCCTGGCGCGCCGGCCTGCGCTACGGCGCAACCGAGGACACGATCATCGTGCACGCGCCGGCGCCCTATCGCGCCCTCTTTGCCGGCCAATGCGGCCTCTACGCCGCCAATATGTCCTGGAAGAATACGGCGCCCACGGCGGACGCCGACGAACCGGTGCGCGAAGACCCGAACCTGCCCTTCGTGCTCGCCAATGGCATGGCGATCACCGGCGGCCATCTGGTGTGGCATGAAGGCTGGCCCGCCTGGGTGGCGGCGCTGAGCGATCAGGAGGCGCTGAAGGCGGCCATCGAACGTCATATCCAGGCCATGGCGCGGCGCTATGGCGGCAAGGTCTATTCGTGGAATGCGGTAAACGAGGCGCTCGATCCCGGCGAGGCCGGCCGGCCTGACGGGCTGCGCAACACGCCTGCGTTGAAGACTCTCGGACCCGGATACATCGACTTTACCTTTCGCGCGGCGCGGGCGGCCAATGTGGCGCCGATCCTGGTCTACAACGACTACAACATGGAGATGGACAAGCCCCAGCACGAGGCGCGCCGGCGGGCGCTGCTGCGCCTGCTGGACGGTTTTCGCCGCGACGGTACCCCGGTCGATGCCATCGGCCTGCAATCGCATCTGCGCCTCGACGGTTCGACCTTCAACGAATCGCTCTATCGGGCCTTCCTCGGCGAGATCGCAGACCGCGGCTACAAGATCATGATCACCGAGCTCGATGTCCTCGATCTCGACACGCCATCCGACATCGCCGCCCGCGACAAGGCCGTGGCGGATCTCTACCAGCGGTTTCTGGCGGTCGCACTCGACCAGCCGGCAGTCATCTCCGTCGTCACCTGGGGCCTCTCGGACCGCTATACCTGGCTGACGGCCCGTCGCAGCGCCAGTTATGCGCGAGCCGACGGCATGCCGTCGCGCCCGCTACCCTTCGACGACTGGTTTTTGCCGAAGCCCGCTTACTACGCGCTGCTCGGTGCCTTCAATGCCGCACCCAGGCGCAAGGCGGTTTGAGCGATGGCACGCATATCAATCAGCAATCCCCGTCCGAATTCGTCTGTTCGCCCATATCATCGCGTCCACGGCTCGCAGGAGATGTGCCATGACTGAGACCAAGCATCTGCGTTCCTCTCAAGTCCTGCATAGCCGACGGTCTATCTCTCAGGTCCTGGCACTGCTGAGCCTTGGGGTGTTGTTGGCTGCCTGCGGCCCCATGCTGAAGCAGGGTACCCCGCTGGCTGACGTGCAGAAGGATGACGACCTGCGCTCCAAAGGTCTCTACGTCATCTCGCCCGGCGACCAGATCGAGGTCGTCCATCTGGTCGATACCGACTACAACGCAGTGGTGCTGGTGAAACCCGATGGCATGGTCAGCTTGCCGGGCTTGCCCATGGATGTGGCTGCCGGCGGCCGCACGACCGCCGATCTCGCCAACCAGCTCAACGGCCTCTACATCAAATATGCCTATATCAAGAAACCGAACTTCTCGCTGATCGTGCGCAGCTACGGCGCCCAGCAGGTCTTCGTTGGCGGCGAGGTCCAGCATCCCGGCTATCTCGAATTCCAGGGTGGCGAGCGCAACCTGATGCAGGTGCTGATGGCTGCCGGGGGCATGACGCCCACCGCGCGCACCAACGAGGTGTTGATCGTGCGCAACAACGTTGCAGGCAAGCGCATCATCTTCTCGGTCAACACCGACAAGATCGTCAGCGGCGAAGATCTGGGTCAGGACGTGTCGATCCATCCGCTCGATACCGTTCTCGTTCCGCGCTCCGACATCGCCCAGGCGGATATCTGGGTCGATCAATACATCCGCCAGATGCTGCCGGTTCCGGGCTCGGTCTCCGCGACTTACGCTATCGGCGGTACCGCCGTCATCCCCTGAGCGAGGCAGAGGGCGGGAGCAGGATCACAGGATGAGCGCCATGGCCATGCGGCTGGCAGCGTTCCCGGCAATTGAGGAGGTCTTCGCGTCATGAAGCGATGGCTGCTCGCCGCTTTGCTGCTGCTGGCATGGATCAGCGACGCCGCGGCACAATCCTATTCGGAGCTGGCAACACAGGGCTATGTCGTATGGAAGCGTACCCGCGTCACCGGCGTATTCGATGGCTGCCAGAAGAATCAAGCGATTACCTTTGATGGCGGAACCATCTTCGACTGCCACGAAACGAACCATCACATGGCCTATCAGCCGCCGGTCATCATCTTACGGGATGGCATGACACACACGACCTACGCCGTGGTGATCGATGGGCGAGCCTATAAGGGCAGCATCAGCCAGCTCGAAGGAAAGGTGCTGCACCGGCCGTTGTCCGCCGACGAGGTGCAGGGTGGACCGTCGCATCCGATCCTGGGCGCGGAGGCGATCCCGCTGCCGGGCGTGCCGAAATTCCCCAGCACGCCCGACGATGTGAAGCCCCTGACGCTTACTCCGACCTTCCCGCTTGCGCCGGGCGAGCAGAGCGTCCCGGTCAACCCCCTGCGCAAGGCGAATCAGAACTTCCCGACGCCATAGGGGCGGCCGGCGCGGGGGCACATGGGTATCCGGCAGATTCTGACGCGGTACGAAACCTGGCTGAAGGCAACGCGCCTCAGCAATGACGCCGCACGCTATAACCCTCTGCATTACGGTTTCGTGCGCCGCTCAATCGAGGCCTACAGAGGGCTTGGCTTCGAGGAGCGACAGTCGCGCAGCCAGCGGCATTTGCAGCGGGTGCTGCAGCAGGCGCGCCAAACAGCCTATGGCCGCGCGCACGCGCGCGATTGGGCCGCCTGGCCAATTCTCGACAAGCGAGCCATCCGGGACCGGCCGGCCGATTTCGCGCGGCGCACACTGGTGAGCGTACCCGCTGCCACCGGTGGAACCACGGGCACACCGCTTCGCCTGACGCGTTCGCTACGCGGTGTTGCCGCCGAACAGGCATTTATCGATTCACTGCTGCGACCCGGTCACAGTTTCCGCAGCGACAAGGTCGCGGTGCTGCGCGCATTCGCTGTCAAGGATCGCGGCGATGGCGAACCGCCTTTCGGCCGGCTGACCCAGGGGGGGGAGTGGCGGAAG
>CAZQLF010000111.1:0-7822 GCA_964594035.1 uncultured Rhodospirillaceae bacterium
CCCATCGCGGGGCCGACCGAATCGCGACGCGCCCACAGCTGGACGCTTAGCTGTACGTCGATACAGTAAGAGGGCTGGACGTGATGCCAGGGCGGGGGAACATCCGCACCCAGTTCCTTCACCAGCACATGTTCGTGAAACAGGCGTACGGTCTTCGAGCCCATCAGCTCGCGGGCGAGCTGAGGGGCTGGCGAGTTGAAGGCGAAATCGCGAAACTCGGGGATCCGGTCCCAGTTGCAGTAGTCGCCGAAATGTCGGCCGTTGGCGCCGTCATAGATGCGCACATCGGCGCTGGGTTCGGCGATGTTGCGCTCCACCCCGGCCTGCAGGCGCTCGATCCAGTCGGTAAAGAAACCGCGCAGAACGACGGCGCCATCCTCGCGGAAGCTCTTCAGCGTTGCATCGTCGATCAGTTTCTTGCCGGTGCTGGCCATGGCGCACTCCACATGGGGCCTTGATCTACGCTTAGGCCAGCCATCACTCGGGATCAAGCGGCGCGTTGGCGCAGCAGGCGCGAGGTCAAAACCTCGTCGATCCCCACCACCTGGCGCAGGGATTCCGCCAGGATGGCGCCTTCACGCTCGCTGACGCCGGTGATCTGAAGGTCGATCAGCAGCTGCTCCGCCGTCTCCGTGCAATGCATGCGCGAAGGGAACAGGCCACGGCGGGCCAATTGCTGGATCACCCGCGCCACAACGCCGATTTCCGCCAGCGCGCGCAGCGACAGGCAGAGAACGGTGACGTCGGAATGGGCGGTTCGGGCTCGCCGCTCAGCGGCGGGTGGAGTCGGAGATGTGGTCGAAGACGATGTCGTTGAAGGCATGGCATTCAAGCTCCTCATCGGATTGATGGACGCGAACAAGCGAAACCAGGCGCCGAAGCGACGCCTGGCCCGTAATTCGCGCCCCGATGAGGGCAAGAAATGCCGAAGTCATGATTGCCAGTTTATGGCGCCCCATCCGGCCGGGCAAGGCCGGTCGGGCAAGGCCCGCCGTTCGAGCTTATGTCCTGCGACGGATCATGCGGAAGATGATCAGCAGCAGGATCGCACCCAATACCGCGATGACGATGCTGCGGATATCGAAAACACCAACGGCGCCGTAGCCCAGTTTCGTGCCGATGAAACCACCCCCCAGGCGGCCGGGGATGCCGATCAGGATCGTGACGATGATCCCGCCGGGGTCTCGGCCCGGCATGATGAACTTGGCGAGCGCCCCCGCGATGAGTCCGAGAACGATCCAGGCGATAATACTCATGGTCCCCTCCGATGAGCGTTACGTGCCGGCAAAGCATGTCAGGCAATGGTGACAGCCGCAAGCAGGCGGACGCCGGCCTTAGTGGCCGCTTCTGCGCCTGCGGATCTCGAAACGCAGGATACTTTCGAGAGCGAACAGCGTGGTATGCGGCCGGCATAACAGGCGCAAAACCTCGCGGCGCGCTTCGCGCCTGCGGCCGGCGCGATAAAGGTGATTGGCCAGCGCGCCGTGATACTGGCGCCAGATCGCCGGATCTGAATCGATCAGAGCGCCATGGCGCTGCATCAGCTTGCGGATGTGCTCGATATGCAGATCGCTGTCGCCCGAGCGGCTGAGGCTGGCGCTCGCATGGACATGGACGCGCATCAGCGGGCGGTTGATGCAACGCCAGCGGCCCTTGGCTTCCACCAGCCGCATGAACAGCTCGGTATCCTCGGTGATGCGGAAGGAGGGATCGAAGCCACCCGCCTCGCGCAGCCAGTCGGTGCGAAAGGAGATGCCGCAATTGCCGCTCAAGCGGTTGACGAAGCGTTGCGAGTCGGCCCAGCGGCTCCAATCCAGCGTCGTCTCGCGGCCATCGGGATGACGATAGGCGACCCCCGTCCAGGCAAGATCGATACATGGCAAGGTGGTATGGGCACGCACGGTCTCCGTCAGGAACCCCGGAAGTTGCTCGTCATCGTCGTCAAGGAAGGCAACGATCGGCGCCCGCGCCAGGGCCAGGCCGGCATTGCGCGATGCTGCGGCACCCAGCGCCTTGGGGTGATAAATGGCCCGCAGGCGCGGATCGGTGAATTTCGCCAGGTTCGCCGCCGTTGCGTCGCTTGAGCCGTCGTTGACGACAATGACTTCGCAGCGGGCGAATTGCTGGCCGAAGATGCTCGCCAGCGCCCGGCGCAGCATGGCCTCGCGATTATGGGTCGGGATGACGACCGAAATGGCCGGAACGTTTCCAGATCCTATGTCTGCTGGCGTGCCTGCTGAGGTGCCCTTGGGCATGATGGCGGCAGCATAGCGAAAATCACGGCTCGATTTCCACGCGGTCCCGGCCGGCGGCCTTGGCGCGGTAGAGGGCGCGATCGACCCGCTCCACCATCGCGGCGACCGTATCCTGGGCGCCGCGCAGGCTGGTAATCCCCACGCTGACCCCTATGCCATGAATCACCGGTTCATCACCGAAATCGGTCTGGCGCAGGGCCTGGCGCAGACGATCGGCGACCACGCCAGCCTGCTCGATATTGGTTTCCGGCAGCATGACGATGAACTCCTCGCCGCCATAGCGGGCAAAGACGTCAGAGGGGCGCAGCTTGCTGCGGCAGATCGTGCTGAAGGTGGCGAGCACAAGATCGCCGAACTTGTGGCCGTGCTGATCGTTCACGTGCTTGAAGTGATCGATATCCAGGAACAGGAAGGAGAGCGCGTGCCGGAAGCGGATCGCGCGGCGCAGTTCGATCTGGGATTGCGTGGCGAAGGAGCGCCGGTTCTGTGCGCCGGTCAAATCGTCGACGGTCGCCAGCTGCTCCAGCCGCAATTCCAGGTTCTTGCGCTCGGTAATATCCTGCACGGAACCGGTGAACGAGGCTGGCTCGTCGGCCCGGGCGGGCGCGATCTGGCCGATCTCGTTGAGCCAGACGATACTGCCATCGGCGCGGATCAGCCGGTATTGCATCTCATAGGCTTTCGACTGAGCGCGCCCTTTCACATAGGCCGCACGCAGCGCCTCGACATCCTCGCGATGGACCAGCTTCAGATAGTCTTCGGTCGTGGAAGGAAGATGCTCCTCCGGCTGGCCGAGGATCTCGGCGGCGGCTCCCGACCACACCATGGAGCCGAAGCCGAATTCCTGGTGCCAGAAGGCGATGCGGGCGCGCCGGGCGGCTTCGGCGACCTGGGCGCGGGCCGCCAGCAGCTCCGCCTGCTGGCGCTTTTCCTCTGTCACGTCGATATCGATGCCGAGCAGATGGGTCGGCCGGCCGAAATTGTCGAAGGCCGAGGCGCGGAAATGGCTTTTCATCCAGTGCCATCCGCCATCCTTGGCACGAATGCGGTACTCGAACTGGTGGCTACCCCGGTCATGCGGCAGCAGCCGATGTGCGTCGGCTATCTGCTGCCTGTCTTCGCGATGGACGAGGACGAGCCAGCTCTGCCAGTCCCGCGTTGCCTGCTCGCGCCCGTAACCCAGCAGGGCGAAATAGTCGACGCCCGAGGAATAGGTGTGGGTCGCGAGGTCCATCTCCCAATAAGCGGCCCGTGCGCTTTCGAGCGCGAGTTCCAGGCGCGTCTGATAGCCCTGCAGCGCCGCCGCCTGCTGCTTCTGGACTGTGATGTCATATATCTGCGACACAAAATAGCGCGGGCCGCCGTCATTGTCGCGGATCAACCCGACGCTGAGGCGTGCGCTGATGATGTGGCCATCCTTGTGGAAATAGCGCTTCTCCATTTCGTAGGAGGCGCGCTCCCCCGACAGCAATCGTGCCACGAGGTCGAGATCGGCCTCGAGATCGTCGGGATGGGTCAGAGACTGGAAGTTATTTTCCTGAAGCTCGGCTTCGCTGCGACCCAGCATGTCGCAGAGCGCGCGATTGACCTCGATGAACCGGCCATCGAGGGCGACGATCGCCATGCCGTGGGCGGCCGTCTCGAAGGCGCTGCGAAACCGGTCTGGCGCTTCCGGCCGCAACCGCGGCGCGCCGGGCATTTCACTGCTGATTTGTTTGTCAGACCTTGGCAAGGGTGGTCCGCTGGCCCTGGGAGCGGCGCACCGACAGGTTGCTGATCGCGTAATCGACCAGCTTGCGGTCGTATTGCGGTGTCTGCTCCCGGAATCCGCAAGCAGCGACGATCTGGTCGATGAGGAACTTCGGCTGGTAATTCGCAAGCTCGGTACCGCGCTTTTCCAGTTCACCGACGATGTAGTCGAAGATGTCGTCGGGAAGCGACATCCCGTGAGTTTTGGAGATCTTGTCGAAGATGCGGCGGAACGCATCGCGCGAGGGCCCGCCTACTTCCAGCTTGTAGGGAATTCGCCGCAGGAACGCCGGATCCATCAGGTCGGCGGGTTCGAGGTTGGTGGAAAAGATCACCAGCGCTTCGAAGGGCAGGCCAAAGCTTTTTCCCGTGTGCAGCTTCAGATAGTCCATGCGGTTTTCCAGAGGCACGATCCAGCGATTGAGCAATGCCGTGGGAGAGACGATCTGGCGGCCGAAATCGTCGATCAGCAGGCAGCCGCCGGAGGCTTTGACGTGAAGCGGGGCCTCGTAGAAGTTCGCCGCCGCCTCGTGACGCAAGTCGAGCATCTCCAGCGTGAGTTCGCCACCGGCGACCACGAAGGGCCGCCGGCAGGGAACCCAGCGCGTGTCGAAGTCTTCGCGACGCAGCGTGATGGATGGTTGCGCAGGGGCCGCATCGGCCGGTTTGGCGTCGGCGATCGGGTAATGCAGGTTCGGGTCGAAGACCCGCATGACCTGACCTTCGATCATGACCGCGTGGGGAATGTATATCACCGAAGCGAAGACATGGCCGAGGCGCTGGGCGACCGAGGTCTTTCCGTTGCCCGCCGGGCCATAAAGCAGTGTAGCGCGCCCGGAACGAACGGCCGGTCCGATCTGGTCGATGAAAGCTTCCGTGATATCGAGATCGGCAAAGGCGTTCTGGATGCGCGGCCAGCTGATCGTCTCGTTCGTCACCTTTTGGCGCACGAGCCGGTCGGAATAGTCCTTCAGCGATACCGGCGCCGGTCCGGCATAGGCGGACATGGCGAGCGCTTCATTTGCCCATTTGCGGCCCTTCTCGGTGAAGGCGTAACGCAAATCGTCGAGGCCCGTCGTTCCCAGGCTTCCCATCACCTGAAGAAGCTGCCCGGCCACGGCCTGCTCCAGTAGCTCGCTGACAATCTTGCGCGGCAGCCGGATCGCCTCGGCGAAGGCCGACACGGTTTCGATACCCCGCACCAGGATGACTTTCATCAGCAGGTTCAGAAGATCGGCGGGATCGACTCCGGTTTCCTTCAAATTCTGAGGCACCGGCGGCACCTGGTTCAGGAAGGCTTCGAGCGTCTCGGCCTTGATCACGCCGAGAGCAACAAGGTTGTCGCCAAGCCGACCGCCGGAGGCGAGCTGGCGCTTGAGGGCAGCGTCGATTTCCTCGGGCTTCACCAGCCGGGCGGCAACCAGGAGATCGCCTAACCTCATTACGCCGCTCCCGCGGCGGTGCCGCGGTCTGCGGGCTTGGCGGCCTCACCCTGCAGCATGACCTGGATCGCCGCTGCCGGCGCCGGGCGGCCGATGTGATAGCCCTGGGCTGCATCGCAGCCGAGCTCGACCAGCCGCTCCAGCGCCTCGGCGCTCTCCACGCCTTCGGCCACGACCTTCAGGCCCAGCTCGTGACCCAGATTGATGATGGCGCGGGTAATGATCAGGCAGTCCTCCGCCTCCACGATCTTGCCGACGAAACTGCGATCGACCTTGAGTTCGGAGAACGGCAGCTGCTGCAGCTGGGCCATGGAGGAGAAGCCGATGCCGAAATCGTCCAGCGCCAGGCGGAAACCCTTGAGCCGCAGACGGGTCAGCGTATCGAGCAGTTTCAGGATCTGCTGCGAGGCGGTCTCGGTGATCTCGACAACCACGCGCTCGGTGGTCAGTCGATGGCGGGCGCAGATGTCGGCGAGCATGTCGGGAAACTGCACCTTGTTCAGGTTGCGGGCCGAGACGTTGAGTGCCATCGATCCCCGAAAACCCTGGTCCGACCAGGCTCGCGCCTGGGCAATGGCGCGATCGGCGACCCAAGTGGTGAGGTCGTCGATGACGTCGCTTTCCTCGGCGAGCGGAATGAAATCGCCCGGCGAGATCGGCCCGTGGGCGGGATGCAGCCAGCGGATTAGCGCCTCCACCCCGGCGAGCTTCTTGGATTTCAGGTCGATCTTGGGCTGATAGACAAGACGCAGCGCATCGGTTTGAAACGCGGCCGACAGCTCGCGGCGCACCCACGCCCCTTCCAATGCTCCCAATGAGAACTGATTCATGAACTGGCCAGGCGCTGCAGAACCTGCCTCATCGCCGCTAGACGAATGGGCTTGGAGAGCTTGTCGGAAATGGTGAGTCCGCTCGCCTCGCCCAAGCGGCCGGCGGCCTCAAGTACCCGCCGATCAAATCCACTGATGATGGCAATGCGCGCCTTGCATCTGGCTTCTGCCAGCCAGCGCAGAAGCTCCACCCCGTCGGTGCCGGGCATGGCCAAATCGAGGATTACGGCATCCGGGGTCCACTCGAGGAAAGCCAATTTAAAGTCGTCGGCCCGGTTCGACGTACGGATTTCGAACAGGTCGTTCTCTTCGGCGATGGTCCGAATGAAATCGGTCATCACCGGCTCGTCATCGACGAGGAGCAGGCGCTTCATCGGCCACGCCTGCCGCCGGCGCGCAGCCTATTGCCGCGCGGCAACGCCCCGCCAGCCACGCTTGAGTGACTTATTGGCCCGCCTGAATGCACTATTCCGTGGACCGGCCAACACGCCGCCAGCCGGCCCCTCCCGACCCTCTTTTATGCAACAGAGCGTAGAGGATGGCTTAACAACCGCTAATAAATCCTTTACGTGACTGGGCAAATAAGGAGCGCCGCCCGCCACGAGGCCTAGACGTCCCAGTTTTGTGGCACAAAACGGCCCAAGCGGGCGCGGCCCGCTTTGCGGCCCGCTTTAAAGCCTCAAGCGCCGGTCAAGCGGCTGATTTCGGCCAGGATCCGCTCCTTGGGGTCGAGCTTGCGAAGGATGGCATTGGCACCCAGTTTGCGCGCCGTTTCCAGGAAATCGATGTCGTAGAACGCGCCGCCAGCGGAAACGGCAATGATTGCCACCTCGCGATCCATGGATCGCAGCTGGCGGATCACCTCATTTCCATCCATGCCAGGCATGAAGATATCGGTGACAACGAGGTCGGGCCTGCGTTCACGGTAGAGCGCAATGCCCTCGGGGCCCGTCGTCGTCTCAAGCACCTGATGGCCGGCATCCTCCAGGATTCGCCGGATGAGGCCGAGGTAGAAGCGGTCGTCATCGATGACCAATATGGCTGCCACGTTCGTTCCCGTCAGACCAATTGGATCGTTACAAAAATCAGGTGCCGCAACGTCAAATCGTTCTTCGCCACGGCCAGCTAATTGTTGCGAAGATAATTTTCGGCGGCGATTTCAATATCCTGTAGCAGGCCATCAAGACCAGCGGCCAGTGATCCTATGGCAGGCCAGTCCGCCCTGTCGCCCGCTGCTTCCAGCTGCCGGCACAATTCGACAAGCCGACGCGCCCCAACCAGTGCCGAAGAGCCTTTAAGCTTGTGGCTGGCGGAGCGGACCCGCTCGGCCTCTGCTCCGCCGATCGCTGCATGAATTTCCGCGACATCGGAGCGGGCAGCGGGCACAAATTCCTGGACCAGTTCACGGATGAATTCGGGATCGTCGCCGACTGTCGCCCGCATCACGCCTGGATCAATTGCCTCCGCCGCTTCTTTCTTGCTTCGGCCACTATGTTCCCTGTTCGCCCCCCGCCGCGAAAAGGCATTAAGTAACAGTCTATTTACC
>CAZQLF010000112.1:0-7801 GCA_964594035.1 uncultured Rhodospirillaceae bacterium
GCAGACGGATATTGTCGCCCGGAATGTAGCCGTATGCGCGCAACGAGCGCGCCACAATTCAGCATCGGCACAAGGAAGGCATTGCGATCGACACTATCGTGAAGGTGTTCGACTGACCGGCGCAAGCCGAGCCTCAACGCCGGTCGTTCTTGTCCTTGCGGCGGATGCCAAACAGCATCTTGCGCTCGAGCCTGGCGCGCTGGGCGGCGTAGAAGGCGGCGAGGAACTTGTCGGTTTCGGCCGGCGGCACCTCGCCTACCCAGCCGATCTTGCGCCGGATGCGCTCGGCGATCTGGCCACGTACGCCATCATTGTTCTTTTCCTGGCGCAGCACTTTCTCGAGCGTCTGCAGTTCGAAGATGCCGTAGATATCGAGCTGCGCGTCGCTGAAGCGATAAGGGCTTTCTGCAACAGGAGACGGTCTGGCCGCAGGCGCGTCCGGTAGCGGAACTGGCGGTGCAGCGCCAACAAGGTCGGGCAGCAGCGCCGCCTTGGGCATGGTGATCACCATGGTGCCGGCGACGATGTCGCCCAGGCGCAGATTGTCGCGGTTGAACAGCGGCATCAGCAGGAAAATGCCGGTCCAGACCACCAGCAGAAGCTGCATGATCGCCGAGACCGTGGTGAAGGACTGTGCCAGCAGCACCGATAGGGGCAAAAACACCTCGATCTCACGCATCAGGTTGCGCACCACCACGGATTCCGCCCGCAGCGGGCCGCCGGCGCGGTCGATGACGCGCAGGCCTAGCAGGCGCTTGCCAGGCGTGGTGCCGCGCCATCGCAGCTCGAAGAACGAGAAGTAGAAGAAGCGCACCAGGAAGAAGACCAGCATGCCGAGCGCCAGTCCCCAGCCCTTGAACAGAAAGATGAGGCCAAGCGAACCCAGGAAAACGACGAGCATGGCGAGGCCGATGAAAATCATATCGAGCAGGAAGGCCCCTGCCCGTGTTCCCTTGTCCCCAAGTTCGACGATCAGTTCCACACCCTCGGGCGTGGCGATGCGGCGCAGCCGGCGCTGCTCGCCAGGCAAGCCGGTGGGCGGAAGGTTAGCCGTTAGCGTCATCGATCACCCGTCTGCCGCCGCGCAAAAACAGCAGCAGCCAGAGCGCCGCCATGCCGATCCCGATGAGATAACGCAGACCCTCGCTGAGGATGAGCTGACGGCCAAGACCTTCGAGGGCGCCCGCGACCAGCAGCATGCAGACAGCGCCCAGCACCATGGTGCCCGCCACACGGCCACGCTCGGCAAGCGCCGCCAAGCGATTGCGCCGTTCGGCGAAGAGAACAGCATCGGCTAGCGCCAGGCCCGCGCCGCCGCAGAGCGAGACCGCCATCAACTCGGTGGTACCGTGGATGAAGAGCCAGCCACCGACATCGATGCCCAAACCATGGCTTGCAAACAACGCGATGAAGACGCCAAGAGAGAGGCCCTGGTAGAGCATCAGTCCGATCGTCGGCACGCCCAGGGCGATGCCAAGTGCGAAGGCTGTGATCGAGAACCCCGCGTTGTGAATGAACAGCAACGAGCCCAAGAATGGCAGGAAACTCACTTCGTCGATCTTGAGTTTTTCATACAGCGTGCTGCGCAGTTCATCGGTTGAGACCGCAGGCGTCCGTCCTTCGATCATCCCACCCGGCATCAGGGTGTAGTACCAGTCGGTATCGGCCTGGTAGAGGCGGAAACCGACGACAATGCCCAGCAGAAGCAGGAGCGCCGAGAGCGCCACATGCCAGCGTAGTGTTCGAACGGCGCGCGGGAATCCCCGCACAGCGAAGTCGATGACGGTGCGCAGCAGCGTGGTGCGCGGCCCGTAGATCTGGAAATACGCGCGGTTGGCAAGATTCTCGAGATAGGAGAGCAGGCCCTGGTCGAGGGAAATGCTGCGCGCCACCGACAGCGAAGAAAGCACCGCGCGATAGAGGGTCGGCAGGCGCATCAGCTCCTGCGGGCTGAGTGCACGCGCAGAGCGCCGCTCGACCTTGCGCAGGATCGCCTCCAACTCGCGCCAACTTGCCTCGCGCTCGCGGCGGAACTGGAAGCTCTTGAGAATGATCTCCGCCATGATTTGTCCTGGATTCCCTCGGCCTAGATGCTTTCGCGCTGCTTGATGGCGAGATAGCGGTTGATCAGCTCGGCGCCGATCTCGTTATGCGCTGCCTCCAGGCAGTGCACGCCCAGGCGGCGCAGCCGCTCGAACACCACCAGCCGGTCGCGCCGCAGCTCCTCGGCCACCACGGAGCGCGCCAAGCCGGCGAAGCTGCGCGGCGGGGCGTCGATGACCGCCGCCAGATCGGGATCGCGCAAGGTGACGAACAGCACGAGATGGCGGCTGGCCAGCCGCGTGATGTTCTCCAGCATCAGCTCGGCTGTCACCGTGTCGATGAGCTCCGTCGTCAGCACCACCAGCGAGCGGCGGCTGAGCCGGCCGGTGAGATCGGCGAGCCCCAGGGTGAAATTGGTCTCCTCCGTGGAATAGGCAAGCTCGGCTGCCTGGCGCTGCAGGCGAGCGAATTGCTGGGGGCCGCCCAGTGGCGCGCTGAATTGCCGGGGCTTTGCGTCGAAGCCGAAAAGACCCACCCGGTCGCCGCTCTTCAGGGACGTATAGCCCAGCAGCAAGCCGGCACTGATCGCATGTGCCAGCTTGGGAATTCCCGCCAGCGGCTCGCCCATCAGATAGCCGGTATCGAAGGCCAGGATGATCTGGTGGTTGCGTTCGGCGCGGAATTCCTTGCTCACCAGGCGGCGGTGGCGGGCCGAATGCTTCCAGTCGATGGTGCGCCGATCCAGCCCCGGCGCATAATCGCGCAACGCGTCGAACTCCGAACCGTCGCCCAGCAGCAGAACCGACTTCGCGCCGAACAGTGCGTCGCGGGTGTTGAGCCGCAGCGCCATGGCCCGCACCCCGGCGACATTTGGAAGAATGCGGATCTTCCGGCCAAGCGGAACGCGCCGCTGATGCTGGATCAGGCCGAATGGCCCCTGCCAGCGCAGCCACAGCGCTGCCAGCTCCGCCAGGCCACGGCGCCTGCCGGTAAGCGGATAGTCGAGGCGCACCGCCTGATGCGGCGCGAAGCCCGCGCTGAGCGCATCAGGCATGGCGATCAGGCCGTCATGCTCGCATTTGGCCTCGATGGTTGCGGGCGGCGCGCGCCAGGACGTGACGAGATCGACGCCGACTGCATCATCGACGCCGACATAGGCGGCTTCAAAGGGGCGCAGCGCCACGGTCAGCCGCCCGCCCGGCATGGCGCGCAGCCCATCCATCAGGATCGCCAGAAGCACCGCCGCCAGATAGGCGACCGGCAGAGGCCACAGCCCGCCGCTGATCGCAATGGCGAGCAGCGCCAGCATCGGGGCGGCACCGGCAAGATAGACCGCGCGGCGCGTCGGTCGGATCATCCCGTGGCCATTGATCGGGGGCCAATCATCGGTGGCTACTCATCGAGGTGCTGCCACCTGTTCGACGATCTGGCCCACGATCTGGTCGGCGGTCTGGCCCTCGATCTCGGCCCCCGGCGCCAGGATCACGCGATGGCGCAGTGCTGGTGCAGCCAGGCGTTTCACATCATCGGGAATGACATAGTCGCGGGCGGCGATGGCGGCATGGGCGCGCGCGGCACTGGCCAGCATGTTGGCCGCGCGCGGCGAGGCGCCATATTGCAGTGCCGAGTGCTCGCGGGTCGCGCGCACCAGATCGACGACATAGGCCACGATGTCATCCGACAGGCGGATGCCGGCGATCAGCTTGCGGCATGCCGTGATCTCATCGAGGGAGGCGATCGGCACAAGGCCTAGCTCCTCCAGCTTCGGCATGGCGCTCCGATGGCCATGACGCGTGACGATGTCGAGTTCCTGCGCCCGATCGGGATAGGCGAGCAGATGCTTGAAGAGAAAACGGTCGAGCTGGGCTTCCGGCAGCGGATAGGTTCCCTGCTGCTCGATGGGGTTCTGGGTTGCAATGACCATGAACCCTTCGCCTAGCTCATAGGCGTGATTGTCGATCGTCACCTCGCGTTCCTGCATCGCCTGCAGCAAGGCTGCCTGCGTTTTCGGCGGCGTGCGGTTGATCTCATCGGCCAGCAGCACCTGGGTGAAGATCGGGCCCTTCACCAGCTGGAAGTTGTTGGTCTGGAAATTGAACAGATTGGTTCCCAGCACGTCGCCCGGCATCAGATCGGGCGTGAACTGGATGCGGCTGGATCTCAGCGCCAGCGCCGTGGCGAAGGCACGCACCAGCAGCGTCTTGGCCGTACCGGGCACGCCTTCCAGCAGGATATGACCGCCGGCGAACAGGCCCACCAGCATCAGGTCGAGCGCATCGTCCTGGCCGACGATGGCCTTGCGAACCTGTTCGCGCAGCTTTTCAGCCAGCGCCTGAACCGCGACCGGTTCCATTCAGCATCTCCTGCTTCCAATGATGAATATCGATGGCGAGGTGCACGGCCTGGCGCATCTCGGGCTTGCGCGATTGGGCAACGCCGAGCGCGGCATCGCGCAGCGGCACCAGACGCAAGGCGAGGCCGCGGCGCTGGGCCTGGCGATCGAGCCAGCCCGCTTGCGCTGCGTCATCGAGGCCGCCCGGACCGTGCAGCTCACGCATGGTGTCCGCAATGGCGGTGTGCAGATAACCGCTCAGCACCATGCCGGACGACTTGCCAAGGGAAAGAAGATCGGCCGCGTTGTGGATCAGCGTGCCTTTGCCCGCTGCCAGCACCGGCTCGCTCTGTTGCGGCGCGCCGAAGCGGGCACTGCCCGCCCAGATCAGCAGCAGAATGGCAATCGCCGCAGTCACGGTGACGATGACATAAGGCAGTTCGAAGATCTTGCGCAGCGAGGCTGGGCTTTCGCCGAAGCCGTGGATCGTCTCGTCGAAGATGATACGGCCGCCCTGCTTCTGCAGCGCCATCATGATGGCGACGGCGACGGCGGCATTGTCGGCCTCGTCGATGCCCTGGTTGGAGAGCAGATCGGGATCACTCAGCACCCACAGACGCCTGCCGCCGCGCGTGTATTCGCCGAGCAGAATTCCGTCGGTGCCCGAAATCAGCGGTCTCAGATCGTCGTCATCGAGGTATTGCGGCTGCGTGAGCTTGATCGCGCCTTCAAAGAAGCGGCCGGCCGGCAGGATCACAGATGCCTGATGACGGATCAGCTTGGCCTTGCCCATCGCCTTTTCGTAGATGGCAAGAACCTCTTTATCCGGCGCCAGCTCCAACGCCTTCGCCCAGCGTGGATTGGCCGGGTCGGGCGCGGCCTGCCATTTGGGCAGGACCAGCAGCACCTGAGGTACTGATCCCAGGCTTTCCAACAAATCGTCGTTGTCTTGCTCCACAGCCGGCTCGGCCACCACCAGGACATCGGATACGCCGGCCTTGTCCGCACTGGCGAAACGGCTGACCTGTACTGCAAGCCCCAGGCGGCGCAGCGTTTCGAAGAACGCCTTGTGACCAATGGAGGAGTGGGAGAAGGCACTGGCCTCCGCCGTCATCGGTTCGCCGAAATCCTTGCCGTAGAGGGAGAGATAGACGAGCCCGGCAACGGCGCAGCCACCGATCGCGATGATGATCAGCAGGGTGCGCAGCGCAAAAGGCGAGGACGTTGCTGGGGACGCGGGGTCGCTCACGGCTGCACCGGCGCCGGCAGCGGGTTTGCCTCAGCGAGACGTCGATAGCTGGCAAGGCAGGTTTCGAAGAGCGTGGCGCCAGTTGCGCGTCCGCCGAAGCGGCTGATCTCGACGGCGTCGACGAGGGTTGCAAGGTCGCGCCCGGCACCTTCCGGCAAACCGGGGCGGCGCAGGATCTCGCGGCTGGTAAGCGAGGGCGCCATGACGGCGCCGGTCAGCCGGAAAAGCTGGCGCAGACCCTGGAGCAGCAATAGGTGGATGGCCGCCTCGTGATCGCCGGCGCGCGCCAGACGCATGATCTCTTCAAGTTCGGGAAGCCATTGGGGCGTATCGGCAGCAAGGGGCTGGCTTGCCACCGTCTCGCTCGCCTCCTTGGCGACCTTGTCGCCGGCGGGCCGTGCGACATCGATGACGGCCTTGCCGACATACCAAAGCACCAGCAGAAGTCCGATACCCAGAAGCACATACAGCGGGATGCGCAGATCGCCCAGGTTCCAGTTGAAGTTGGCGGGGGGCGGCACAGGCTGCGGCGGATCGTGCTGGATATCCTGATCGCTGATCACCTGCTGCAGGGTGCGATCGATGGTCTCCTTGCTGAAGCTCGCGGCTTGATCGGCCATGGCAGGCGAAGGAACGCCACGCCATCCGCCCATGGAAAGACAGAGGGCAATCCCGGCGATTGCCAGACCTCGAACCGCTACCCTGCTGCTCATATTGCGCGCCAATCCCCTACGGCGCGGCAACCCTACCATGCAGCCAGAAATCGTGCACGAAGATGCGCGCGATGCGAGCCCGCTTGTGGTTCAGCGCATCAGGGCACGGCTGATCGCGTCGAAGCCAGCCAGACACAACCGGTCCATATGTTCGTTGACCGCCAGGGGCTGGGACGAGACCTTGACGATGACGACATTGGCGAGGGGATCGACATAGATCCATTGACCGTGAATGCCGATGGCGCAGTACGCCTCATGGTCATTGGCAACGGTGTACCACTTGCTGCGATACCGTGCGATCGGCAGAACCGCCGCCAACTCGCCCTTTTTCCAGGCGGCCGGATCGCCCCGGGTGCGGATGTCGTCGATCCACCAGCCGGGGATCACCTGGCGTCCGCCAGCCATGCCGCGGCAGCGCATCATCTCGCCGAAGCGGGCGAGATCGCGCAGCGCCGCCGAGAAACCACCCGCCGCACGGGCCGCACCCTTGCGCTCGACCGCGATATCGGCGTCGAACTCCGCACCCATGGGCTGCCAGAGGAGCTCGGTCATGAGCTCCGCGTAACGCCGGCCGGCCGCGCGTTCCATGATCCAGCCGAGCAGGTCGGAATTCGGCGATACATAGTGAAAACGCGCGCCATGCGGTTCCGCGCCGCGCTTCATCGTGGCAAGGAAGCTGCGCAGATCGCCGAGATTGTTCAGGTCCGTCGGAGGTTTCCAGGCCGTGGAATCACGGTAGCGGGCGAAGTCGCCGGTCTTGTCGAGATAGTCTTCGACGAAGTTGATCGAGACAGACATGTCCAGCACATGGCGCACCGTCGCATCGCCATAGGCCGAGTTGGCAACCTCGGGGATGTAGCGCGTCACCGGCGAATCCGGATCGAGCTCGCCGCGATCGACCAGCACGCCGGCAAAGGTGGCGGTGATGGATTTACTGACCGAAAAAACGATGTGGCGTGAGGCGGGCGTCAGATGGTTGTCGTACCGCTCGGCAACGATGCGGCCGCGATGCAGCACCAGAAATCCGTCGGTGTAGGTATCGGCGATCATGCGGCCAACGGTCATCTCGCCGGACGTCTTGCCGTCCGCGGGTGCTGCAAACGCGATCCGCTCGAGGGACCGCTCACTGCGGCGCAGTGGAGAAGGCAGGCCTCTGCCGCGCAGGATGCCGGCGGTGGGCACCACCTCGCGCACATGCTGGAAGGACCAGCGGTTGAACGGCGGCGTCAGCCAGTTGGCGAGCGTGACCTGCGCGTCGGGCGCCGGCGGGAAACCCTGCATCAGCGGATTGGGCATGGCGGTGGCTTTCGGTAAGTGGGTGTCGTTGAAGCGGCGCGGCCTGTTGTCAGTCGAAGAGATCGTACTGCCGGCGATAGATGGCAGTGACGAACATGCCGGAAACGGTGGGGAGCTGAATCCGTTCGCCGTTCCACTCTGCCACAATGTCGGTACTCGAGTGGCGCA
>CAZQLF010000113.1:0-7774 GCA_964594035.1 uncultured Rhodospirillaceae bacterium
GGGTACAAGCTCACGGTGGGCACGCCCTATTACGGCCGGCGCGGCATCACCATGCACTGCATCTCGGGCATCGACAATTGCCTATGGTCGATCCGCGCCGAAGCCGCGGGCATGTCGCTCGCCCGCCTGCTGGGCGGGCGCCGGCGCGACAAGATCACCGCCTATGCCTCGACCCTGTTCCGCTCCACGCCGGAAGGCATGGCCGAAGCCTCCCGCAGCTATGTCGAGAAGGGCTATCGCGCGGTGAAATTCGGCTGGGGCGTGTTCGGCCAGGATCCCGGGCGTGACCGCGAACTTGTGGCCGCCGCTCGCCAGGCGCTGGGGCCTGATCGTGACCTTCTGGTCGATCCGGGCTGGTATCCGGCCGGCTGGACAAAGCCGGGACCGATGCGCAATCGCCGCCAGGCCCTCGAACTTTGCGAGTGGCTGGCCGACTACAAGGTCGGCTGGGTCGAGGATTTCATCCATCCAGAGAACTTCGAGGAATACGCCTATGTCCGCAGCCACAGCCCGGTGCCGGTTGCGGCAGGCGAGCAGGTGGCCACGATCTGGGATTTCGAGCGCTTCATCGGGGAGGGCTGCGTCGACGTAATTCAGCCGGACCTCTCGCGCTGCGGCGGAATCACGGTGGCGAAGCAGGTGGCACGGCTGGCGGAACGAGCGGATATCGACCTCGTGCCGCATTCCTGGCTGACGCATCTGCTCAACGGCTACAGCCTGCAGCTGATCGCGACATTGCCCCGTGCCCGCTATCTCGAATTCAACGTCAGCCAGAGCCATCTGACGCGCGGCATCGCGCAGGCGCCTTTCGCCCTAGCGCCGGACGGCACGGTTGCGATTCCCGATACGCCCGGCATCGGCGTCACCGTCGACCGCGACTTCATCGCCAAGCACCGGGTAAATTAGTTCCGCGCCTCCTCGCGAAAATTCGGGGGATGACGCGCTCGACACATTGCGGTGATTGACAGCGTGCAACCAGATTGTAAGCTGTCTCTACTGTAACGATAAAGTGATGCCTCTGACCCTGGGCAGAAGGGCGTCCCGCAGGGAGTTTGCGTTCGCGTGTCTCAGAGGCTCGGCCGAACCGGCGTGTCCAATGAGCGGCACGGCGCAGAAACGGAATTAGGGGAATGCTGGACAGGATCGCCTCATTATTCGATTTCCGGGGATCGATCGAATATCTGCCCGATCTTTTGAAGGCCGCTGTCGTCAGCGTCGAGCTGACCGTCTGCGTCATGGCGATCGGCCTGGTCGCTGGCCTGGTCCTGGCCTTGATGCGGGTGTCGCATTCGCGGACGCTGCGCACCATCTCGACAATCTACGTCGAGGCGATCCGCGGCACACCCTGCCTGTTGCAGCTGTTTTACATCTACTTCGTGCTTCCGGCCTTCGGCATCAGGCTCGATCCATTCCCCGCGGGTGTGGCGGGTCTGGCGGTCAATTACTCAGCCTATCTCTCGGAGGTCTATCGCGCCGGCATTCTGGCCGTGCCGCGCGGCCAGCTCGAAGCCTCTCAGGCGCTCGGTATGTCGCGCCGGCTGATGATGCGGCTCGTCATCCTGCCGCAGGCAATCCGCGTCGTGGTGCCGCCGCTGGGCAATTATTTCATCTCGCTCTTCAAGGATACCTCGCTGGTATCGATCGTGACGGTGAAGGAGCTGATGTTTACCGGCCAGATCATCGCAGCCACGAACTTTCAGTACTTCACCATCTTCACGATCATCGGGATCATTTATCTCAGCCTCTCCTATCCCAGCTCTCTGTTCGTGAGTTATCTCGAACGGCGCATGAAGGTCGGCTACCGGCGCAAGCCAACGCGCTTTCTCCGGCGTGCCTCGAAGGAGGCCGGTGGATGATCCGACTGGAGAAAGTCTGCAAATCCTTCGGTCACCTCGCCGTGCTGAAGGATGTCGACCTCGATGTCCAGAAGGGCGAGGTGGTTTGCGTCATCGGCCCCTCGGGCGCCGGCAAATCGACGATGCTTCGCTGCATCAACCATCTGGAGGCACTGAACAGCGGCACGATCTATATCGAGGGCCAGCCGGTCTACCGCTATATGCGCGACGGCCACCTGGTGATCGACAAGGAAAAGCGGATCGAAAAGATCCGCGCCCAGGTCGGCATGGTGTTCCAGTCCTTCAACCTGTTCCCCCATTTCACCGCGCTGGAAAACATCATGGTCTCGCCGCTGCATGTGCTGCGCGAGCCGCTGGTCGAGCTGCGTCCGCGCGCGCTCGCCCTGATGGCCAAGGTCGGCCTCTCCGACAAGGTCGGCGCCTATCCTCACGAACTTTCTGGTGGCCAGCAGCAGCGTGTGGCGATCGCGCGCGCGCTTGCCATGAGGCCCAAGGCCATGTTGTTCGACGAAGTCACGTCGGCGCTGGATCCAGAGCTCGTCGGCGATGTGCTGCGAGTCATGCGCCAGCTGGCAGCCGACGGCATGACGATGATCGTCGTGACACATGAGATGGGCTTTGCCCGCGAGGTCGCCGACCGCGTCATTTTCATGGCGGACGGCGTCATCGTCGAAGAAGGTCCGCCGGCCGAAATCTTCAGCCGGCCGAAGAACGAAAGAACAGCGCAATTCCTCCGCTCGGTGCTGCAACGCAAGCACGAATCGGGCGAGGTGACGGAGCCAACGGCGTAACGGGGGGCATTCATATCCTGCGCCGAGCCGACGGCAAGTTTTGAGGAGCAAAAGGCAACTGGACTGCAAACAGGAGGTAAAAATGCGATCGATCAGTAAGAGCATGGCCGGCGTGCTGGCATTCGCCTTTGCACTGGCACTGGGATGCACAGCGGTTCGGGCCGCCGATCCCACAGTTCCGGGTGTGAGCTTCAACGGCGGCGACGGCTCGTTCAAACGCGTCGTCGCCAACGGCATCACGCTCGGCATTTCCAACGATCCGCCCTACACCTATCAGGACGAAACGACAAAGCAGTACGACGGTATCGATGTGCGGATCTTCACCGAGATCTGCAAGCGGTTGGGCATCACCAATGTGAAGTGGGAAATCGTCCAGTTCGACGCTCTGATCCCCGGCATTGGCGCCAAGCGCTGGGACGTGGTGGTCGACAACCTGCATGAGAATCCGAAGCGCCTGGCGGTCGTGGCCTTCACCAGCCCAGCCTATTGGTATGGTTCGGCTCTCGCCGTGCAGAAGGGCAACCCGCAGAACATCCACACCTCGGCTGACATGGCCGGCCACAGCGTCGGTACGGTGCGTGGCAGCTTCAACCAGGGCCTGCTGGAGAAGCGGACCGACCTGAAGGAACTCAAGCTCTACACCTCGAACGAGGCGGAGTTTGCCGACCTGATAGCCGGCCGCGTCGACGTCATCATGGAAGACGATATCAAGATCGGGCAATTCATGAAGGCCCACCCCGAAGCGGCGATGGAGCTCGCCACGGGATACGAAGTGGCGCCTGAAGAATATGGCTATGCCCGCTATGCTCTTTCCAAGGATGACGTCGATCTGAACCACGCTGTCTCGCGCGCTCTCGACGAGATGCGTGGCGACGGCAGCCTGCGCAAGATCATCGCCGATTTCGGTCTGACCGACCGCAATCTCTGGTACTACCCGGTCGCCAAGTAACCGGTCGCAAGGCTAATGCGTTCGGCAGAGGTGCGGTCTCGAAAGGCCGCACCTCCGTCGGATATTGCAAAGCCCGACGCCGCCTCCGGCGGCGGTGTGCAGGTTTTGCGCGAAATGCAGGGTCGCATGTGCATGAAAATCGATGCGGTCGATTTCTTCTATCTCGCCATGCCGACGGTCGCCACGGACGCCGACGGCAGCCAGGATGCCCTTCTGGTGCGCGTCCAGGCGGGCCAGCACGTCGGCTGGGGCGAGTGCGAAGCATCGCCGCTGACCTGCATTGCCAGTTACGTTGCGCCGATGTCGCACGGCGCTTGTCGGCCGGTCAGCGAATCCGTGCTCGGCCAGCCGCTGAACGATCCCACGGACATCGCGCAAATTCGCGCCGCCGTGCAGTTCAACAGCATGGACCTGCTGCAGGCGCCGCACACCTTTTCGGGGATCGAGATCGCGTTGTGGGACGTGCTGGGCAAGGCGCTGTCGGAACCCGTCTATCGTTTGCTCGGCTACAAGAAAGCCGAGCCGAAGCTGGCCTATGCCTCGCAGCTTTTCGGCAACACGCCCGAAGAAACCGGGGCGCGGGCGAGAGCAGCGCGCCAAGCGGGATTTCGCGCTACCAAGTTCGGCTGGGCTGGCTATGGCCGCGACACTGCTGCCGCCGATGCCGCTCATGTCGAAGCCGCGCGCGCCGGCATGGGCCAGGACGCCCATGTGCTGATCGATGCGGGCCAAATTTTTGCCCAGGACGTGGCAACCGCGGCAGAACGGCTGCCCGCCCTCGAAGAGGCCGGCGTGCTGTGGCTGGAGGAGCCGTTCCTGCCCGATGCGCTGGCCGCCTATGCGGCGCTGGCCGGGCGCAGCCCAAAGGTGAAGATGGCCGGCGGCGAGGGTTGTCACACGTCGCCCATGGCCTTCAACCTGATCGACTTTGGCAAGATCGGGTTCATCCAGATCGATACCGGGCGCATCGGCGGCATCGGTCCGGCGAAGGAGGTCGCCGACCATGCCGTGGCCAAGGGTGTGACATTCGTCAATCACACCTTCACCTCGCATCTGGCGCTGTCTGCGTCGATCCAGCCCTATGCCGGCCTGGCGCAGCACCGCATCGCCGAGTTTCCATTTTCGCCCCGCCAGCTCGCCCTCGACATCACCAGCAATCATATCCACCCGGACAAGGATGGGCTCATTCGGCTGCCGGAAACGCCAGGTCTGGGCATGGAGGTGAATCCGGCTGGTCTCAAACCCTATCTGCGGGAGGTGGAGATTGCGGTTGCGGGCAAGACCCTGTTCCGCAGCGCGCCTCTGCCCGCGGCCGGCCAAATCATGGGGGCCCAGTAACGTGGTAGGCATGAAAGGGCCTAAACGCCGGCGATTGCAGAAGCCGACCTCGCCGGGCCGGGTGACCATCCGCGAGGTGGCCGCCGCCGCCGGCGTCTCGCCCATGACCGTCTCCAACCTGATCAACGAACGCAGCGGCACCATGCGCGCCGAGACGCGCAAGCGCATCGAGGCGGAGATCAAGCGGCTCGGCTATCGCCCCCACGCGATGGCGCGTAGCCTGCGTCTGGCCAAGCAGCTCTCCATCGGCATGATCATCATCGACGAACAGCCGCATTATCTCGCCGATGCCTTCACCACCCATGTCGTGGCTGGCCTCAGCAATCAGCTCAGTTCACGGGGCTACGGCCTGTTGCTCCAGGGCGTCGCCCCGCACGCCTTTCGCAGCTCATCGCTTATCCGTGGTATCCGCAGCGATGCGCTCTGCATCATGATGTCCGGACCCGACCCGGTGCGCCGCGGCATCGTCGAGGCGATGCTGGCGCTGGGTCAGCCGCTGGTCGTGTTCCAGGATATCCTGCAGTTCCGCAACGCCGATCTTTGCCTTATTCGCCAGGCCGATGACGAGGGTGGCCGGATGGTCGCCGAGGAAGTGCTGCGCCTCGGGGCACGAAAGGTGATCATGCTGGTGACATCGGTGCATTGGCCGGCGATTGCGGAGCGCGAACGCGGGGTCCGCGAGGCAATCCGCCGCCATGGCTCCATGGTGGAGTTGCGCATCGTCGAATGTGGCGATGCCGAACTCAACGACACCCAGGCGGCTTTGAGCCGGGCCATCGCAGCCAATGGGCTGCCGGATGCCATCATCGCCGGCAACGACCAGATGGGCATAGCAGCCATGAAGCTGATGTCGGCGCGCAAGCTGAAGGTGCCGAACGACATCGTCATCACCGGCTTCAACGCCTTCGAGTTCGCCCAGTACACCTCGCCGGTCCTGACCACGGTGCGCTCGTCCGCCTATGAGCTTGGCGCCCGGGGTGGAATCGAGGTCCTGCGCCGCCTCGAGGAAGGGCGTTTCGCCCAGGCGGAAATCGTTTATCCGGTCGAATTGCAGAAGGGCGGCTCGACGTGATTGCGCGCATTGGCACCATACGGGCAGGAAGTCTTTCCCGCCTTTTGATTTTAACGCTGCAGTCGAGACGGTGCGGGAGCACCCGGGAGAACAAGTACCCATGAAGACCAGGTCCGGATTCTTCGGCGTCTACCCCATGGTCTATGCCCTGTTCGACAAGAAGGGCAATCTGGCGCGCGAATCCACGCGCCGACAGGTCGCTGCGATGCTGAAGCACAAGGTGCATGGTGTCGCCGTGCTGGGCCTGGCGACCGAGGTCAACAAGCTCTCGACATCCGAGCGGCGCATGCTGATGGAGTGGGTTGCCGAAGACCTGAACGGGAAGGCGCCGCTCGCGGTCACCGTCGCCGAGACCAGCGCGCAGGGGCAGATCGATTTCGTCAAGGCCGCCGCATCGGTTGGCGTCGATTGGGCGATCCTGCAGCCTCCGCAGGTGAAGCACGTACCGGAATCCGAGCTGATCAAGTTCTTCGGCACCGTGGCGGATGCTTCGCCCATTCCGATCGCGATCCAGAACGCGCCGGACTATCTCGGTATCGGCCTGTCGCATGCCGGCATCCGCACGCTTCACCGCAACCACCCGAACTTCAAAATCGTCAAACTGGAGGCAACGGCAATTTCGGTGGCGCGGCTGCTTGAGGAAACGCGCGGCGAGGTCGATATCTTCAACGGGCGCGACGGAATTGAAATGCTCGATTCCATGCGGGGCGGCGCCGTGGGCATCATTCCCGGCGGCGAAGCCTATGACGTGCTGGTCCAGGCGTTCGATCACATGGCCAAGGGTAAGCCGAAGGACGTGGCGGAAGCAGAGCGCCTCTACGCCAAGGTCCTCCCGCTGCTGATCATGCTGATGGAATCGATGGACACGTTCCTGGTCTATGGCAAGCCGGTGTTGGCGCACCGCCTCGCCATCACCGAGACGGCGCCTCGCCTGCCCTCGACACCGCCGACGAAATTCGGTCTCGCGGCAGCCAGGCGCTATGCGGAGATGCTCGGCAAACTCTAGGCTTCAGAGCTGGACCGCGTATTGCTTCAGCATCGCCTCGTCGAGCTCGATGCCGAGGCCCGGCTTGTCGGGAATGGCGACGTGACCATCCTTCAGTGGGAATTTTTCGGCGACCAACTTCTGGTTCAGATCCGTGGTCTGCACGCAGTATTCCATGTATTCGGCCTCGTCCATGGCCGCCAGGACATGCAGGGTCGCGGCCTTGATGATGCCGGTGCTCCAGGCATGCGGGACGCAGCGCCGGCCTTTGCGCCGGGCATAGTCGGCAACCCGCAGGCATTCGCTGATGCCGCCCGCGCGCGTCACATCCGGCTGCAGCACTTGGACCAGGCCCTTCTCCGCCAGGCGTTCGAAATCCGCCAGCGTCGTCTCCTCCTCGCCGCCGGCGATCGGCGTCGGCACCGCGGCGGCCAGCGCTGCATACTTGCCGTAATCGTCCGGCCAGAACGGCTCTTCGATCCAATAGAGGTTGTGCTCCACCATTCGCCTCGCGCGATCGATGCCATCGCGCACCGACGTCCAGCCCTTGCCCATGTCGAGCATCAGATCGAAATCCGGGCCGCCGGCATGCCTCGCCGCCGCCACGAGTGCCACGTCGAGTTCCGCCGACTGGCCGAGCGGACCCCAGCCCAGCTTCACCGCCTTGAACCCGGCCTTGAGCTGCGCCTCGATCACGCGGGCAGCGTCCGTTGGCGTATCGGGCATCAGCGTGCTGGCGGACGCCTTGATCGATTTGCGCCGGGACCCGCCCAGCAGGCGATG
>CAZQLF010000114.1:0-7749 GCA_964594035.1 uncultured Rhodospirillaceae bacterium
GCAGCAGCATGGCCATCATCGGTTCGAGAAGCTTCGGGTTACGCCAGAAGACATGAAAGGCCTGGTCGAAAATCGGCCGCTGATCCTGGCGATTGACGAAGACGGAATGCAGCGTCCAGTAGAAATCGTCCCGACGGCCGATGCCGACGGCCTCTACCGCCCGCAAGGCCTCGATCACCCGGCCCGGGCCGATGGGCAGGCCCGCCGCGCGCAGCGTGCGCGCAAAAAACATCAGGTTTTCGACCAGACGGCCCCGGAAAGCGGGCTTCTCGCTGGCGCTCATGCGCACCCACTCATGTCCGCCCACTCATGTCCGCCCCGCAGCCGAGGCGATCTCGGACTTCACCTGATCGAGCAGTGTGGCGGCCTCGCTGCCGCGGATCTTGGCGATGTCGTCCTGATATTTCAGAAGCACGCCGATGGTGTCGTCCACCGCCTTGGGGTCGAGGGCGACGCGATCGAGCTGGATCAGCGCCTCCGTCCAGTCGATGGTCTCGGCGATGCCCGGCAGTTTGAACAGCTCCAGTTTGCGCAGCTTCTGCACGAAGCCCACCACCTGACGGCTCAGCTCCGCATCGGCGCGCGGCACCTTTACCTGCAAAATCTCCAATTCGCGCGGCGCGTCGGGATAGTCGACCCAGTGGTAGAAGCAGCGGCGCTTCAGCGCGTCATGTATCTCGCGCGTGCGGTTGGAGGTGATGATGACGATGGGCGGTTCGGCTGCCTTCAGCGTGCCCAGCTCGGGAATGGTGATCTGGAAATCCGACAGAACTTCGAGCAGATAGGCCTCGAAGGGTTCATCGGTGCGGTCGAGCTCGTCGATCAGGAGCACCGGCGCACCGGAGCCGTCGCTCTCAATGGCTTGGAGCAGCGGCCGTTTGATCAAGAAGCGCTCGGAATAGATATCGCTGCTGAGGCTTTCCCGGTTACGGTCGCCCGCCGCCTCGGCCAGGCGGATCTCCACCATCTGGCGGGCGTAGTCCCATTCATAGACGGCGGCCGCGACATCGAGCCCCTCATAGCATTGCAGGCGGACCAGCCGGCGCTGCAGGGTATCGGCCAGCACCTTGGCAATCTCTGTCTTGCCGACACCAGCTTCCCCTTCGAGGAACAGCGGGCGGCGGAGCTTGAGCGCCAGGAACAGCGCGGTCGCCAGACTGCGATCGGCGACATAGCGCCCGGTGGACAGCAGGGCCAGCGTATTGTCCACCGATGTTGGAGAACCAGGTGTCATCCCTGACCTTTCACCACGATAGTCGCGTCCGGCGGGAAGCCGAATGCGGAATGATTGAATTACAAGATCAAGTGATTGGCAAACGAAGCTGCGGCAAGAGGCGAGTTTGCCGCGGACCCCTCTCCATGCGGGTTAAAAGGCCCGAAAGCGTTGACAGCTCGGGGCCGCGGCCCATAGGTTGCCCGCGGGGTGGGGTATGAGCTTGTTTCGCGGAGTTCTACGATGAGACATGTTCAGGCTGCGGCCCCGACCGAGCGCCTGTTGGTGCGCGCCCAGCGGCCATGTCTCGCCGGATTCTCCCTGTTGATGGCGGCTGGCCTGCTCGCCGCCTGCGCTGCGACACCGCCACCGGTGCGGCCCACCCCGGCCATCTTCGCCTCCCGCGACGCCCGCTCCCAGGAATACTGTGCACTGCGTGCCAAGGCGCGTGGCTATCTGGACACCGACGCGGCGGTCAATTGCCGGCGCGAGGAATATTCGGCCGAAGCGCGCGCTCGCAGCATCGTCATCAACGGTGAGGTGGATCGCTCCTGCGAAGAAATAGCCACATATGGCGGCCCGAACGGCCCGTTCTCCTGGGGCGCCTATATGGATTGCATCGACGATAGCATTTGAGGCGGCGCGCCCTGTAAGGTGGCGCCGCCATGTACTACCTCTCCAAGGCCCTGTGGCTTTTCGCCCAGCCGGGCAACTTCCTGGTCCTTGTGCTTCTCGTCGGCGCGCTGCTGCTCTTCAGTCGCTGGCGCGGGTTCGGGCGCTTCCTGATTGTACTGGTGGCTTTGGCGTCGGTGACCATCGCCGTGCTGCCGGTCGGGCGCTGGACGCTCGGACCCCTGGAGGACCGCTTTCCCCAGCTGACGACCCTGCCGCCGAAGGTCGACGGCATCATCATGCTGGGCGGCGCGGTCAGCACCGTGCTGAGCGATGTCCGCCACCAGCCGCAGGTCAACGAGCACGCCGACCGGTTTCTTGCCTTTGCCGATCTGGCGCGCCGCTATCCCGGGGCGAAACTCGTCTTCTCCGGCGGCGGGCCGATGCTGGAGGGCGGCAGCTTCCGCGAGGCGGACGCCTCGCGCGAAGCACTGGACTGGATGGGCATGGATACGAGCCGCGTCATCTTCGAGCGGGAGTCGCGCAACACCTTCGAGAACGTGGTGAACTCGAAAGCCCTTGTGCACCCGGCACCAGGCGAGGTCTGGCTTCTGGTGACCTCCGCCTATCACATGCCACGCGCGGTGGGTATCTTCCGCTCGCAAGGCTGGCCGGTGGTGCCCTATCCCGTCGACTACCTGACGGGCGCCGGCGAGGATGATCCGGCCTATAGCGCCGACTATCTGCAGAATCTCGGCCAGCTGTCGCTGGGGCTGAAGGAATGGATCGGCCTCGCCGCCAATAACTGGTTGGGCCATAGCGACGCGCTGTTTCCAGCACCAGAGCCCTAAATCCTGGGCGCTCGCGGGCGCCTGTGGCACAACGAAAGCCCGTTCTCGCGTTTCGCGAATCGAAGGGTCATGCAGCACCAGTTCACCCGCCGATCCACGATCCAGCTGCTGACTCTTCCGCTGCTGACCACCGCTTTTGCCGCACCGGCGCAGGCCGATGCCTTTTCCGACTGGGTCCTCGGCTTGCGCAAACAGGCAGCCGCCGAGGGCATTTCGAAATCAACGCTCAATGCTGCGCTGACCAATCTGCAACCGATCCCCGATGTGCTGGCCAAGGAGAAGACGCAGCCGGAATTCACCCTGACCTTCGCGCAGTACTTGGCCAAGGTGGTGACAGACGACAGGGTCACACACGGCCGCACGCTGATGAGCGAGCACGCCGCCACGCTGAAGAAGGTGGGCGCCGCCTTCGGCGTGCAGCCGCGCTTCATCGTCGCGCTTTGGGCGGTCGAATCGGATTACGGCAAATACACCGGCGGATATTCGGAGATCGGGGCACTCGCCACGCTCGCCTATGGCAGCAGCCGCAAGGATTTCTTCCGCAAGGAACTGATCGAGGCGCTGCGCATCATCGATGACGGCAACATCACGGCAGCCGCGATGACAGGTTCCTGGGCCGGCGCCATGGGCCAATGCCAGTTCATGCCCTCCAGCTTTCGCCGTTATGCTGTCGATTTCGATGGCGACGGGCGGCGGGACATCTGGAACAGCCAGGCCGATGTCTTCGCCTCGATCGCGAATTATCTGGCCAGCTTTCACTGGCACCCCGAACAGACCTGGGGCAGGGAAGTCCAGCTGCCGGCCAAATTCGATGCCCGGTTGATCGATCTGACGAGCGAGAAGCCGCTGGATGGCTGGCATCGGCTGGGGGTGCGCAACCCGGACGGCAGCGATCTGCCATTCGTGGCTCTCAACGCCTCGCTGGTCGCCCCCGATGGGCCCACGGGGCTGGCCTATCTCGTTTACGGCAACTACAAGATCGTCATGCGCTGGAATCGGTCGACTTATTTCGCGACCTCCGTGGGCCTCCTTGCAGATCGTCTCGGCGACGGTTAACCTACTAGTTGCGGTAGTTACGGGGCTCTAGACCACAAAATGAAGCGGTTTGCGCGCTTGGCCGTCCTCTCGCTGGCGTTGCTGTTGGCGGGCTGTGCCGAGTCCGTGCTGGTGATCGACCAGTCCAAGCGGATCAACGGCGAAAATCAGGCCGCGCCCTACAAGGTTGGCCAGCCCTATCAGGTCGATGGCGTCTGGTATTACCCGGCAGTCAATTACGATTATGACGAAACCGGCGTTGCGTCATGGTATGGGCCCGGTTTCGTTGGCCACGCCACGGCGAACGGCGAAAGCTATGACGAGAATGGCCTGACCGCGGCCCACAAGACCCTGCCGCTGCCGAGCCTGGTGCGCGTCACCAATCTCGATAATGGGCGCCAGATCCAGGTCCGCATCAACGACCGCGGGCCCTACGTCAACAACCGCATCATCGACCTGTCCCGGCGCGCGGCCCAGTTGCTGGGCATGGAGCAGGTGGGCACCGCCAAGGTGCGGGTTCAGATCATGGCCGATGAAAGCCGGGAATTGGCCATGGCGGCCGGCGCCGGCCAGGACGCGCTGGCGCAAAAGCCGGTTGCAGCACCCGCGCCGAAGGTCACCACCGAAGCGCTACCGGGTTCGACCGCACCAGCACCGGCAGCAACGGTTCAGCCCAAGCCGGTCGTCCTCGCCGCTGTCCCGGTGCCGCAGCCGAGCCCGGTGGTGGTACAGGAGCCCGTGCGTCCGACCAGTCTGTTCATCCAGGCCGGCGCCTTCCTGCAGCTGCAGAATGCCGACCGGCTGCGGGCGCGCCTTTCCGGCGTGGGTGCCGCACGCGTCGTGCCGGTTCAATTGGGCGCGCAAAGATTCTATCGTGTGCGCCTGGGGCCAATCGCCACGGTGGAGCAGGCCGATGCCATGCTGAACCAGGTGATCGCCATGGGTAACAAGGACGCGCGGCTGGTCGTCGAGTAGAGCGCCGGCGCCCGCAGACCGGACCGGCATGGCCGGCCCGCGAGAGGAACAATGAATTACGCCATCACCTGCCTGTTCGTGGCGCTTGCATTCATCGCCCGCTCTGCCGCAGCGGAAGACATCCAGACGACCGCGGATGTCGCCTACATCATCGATTTCCAGACGGGCGCCGTGCTGCTCGACAAGAACGGCGAGAAACAGATCGAGCCCGCTTCGATGAGCAAGCTGATGACGATCTATCTGGTGTTCGAGGACCTGAAGGCCGGCAAGATCAAGCTTAGCGACAGCTTCCCGGTTTCCGAGCGCGCCTGGCGCACCCAGGGCTCGAAGATGTTCGTCGAGCTGCACAACGAGATCAAACTCGAGGATCTGCTGCAGGGCATCGTCGTGCAGTCGGGCAATGACGCCTGCGTCGTGGTGGCCGAGGCGCTGGCGGGCAGCGTGGAGGCGTTTGCCGAGCGCGAGAACAAGGAGGCGAAGCGCCTGGGCCTGACCCACAGCCATTTCATGAATCCCGATGGCTGGCCCGATCCCCAGCATTACATGACGGCGCAGGATCTGGCGATCCTGGCGCGCCATCTGATCAACGACTTCCCGGAGTATTACCACTACTTCTCGGAGATCGATTTCACCTATCACGGCATCAAGCAGGGCAATCGCAATCCGCTGCTCTACAAGAATGTCGGCGTCGATGGGTTGAAGACCGGGCATGCCGAAGGGCCAGGCTATGGTCTCGTCGCTTCCGGCCAGCGTAGCGGGCGGCGCGTGATCATGGTGGTGCAGGGGACCGACAGCAAACAGTCGCGCTCCGACGAAACCTTGCAGCTCTGGGAATGGGCCTTCCGCAACTTCGACAACTACAAACTGGTGAAGGCCAACCAGCCGCTGGTGGATGCGGCTGTCTGGCTGGGTGAAGCACCCACGGTGCCGCTGGCAGCATCCAGCGACGTGGTCTTGACGCTGCCGCGTGGCATGCGCGATCAGGTGAAGGCGACGGCAGTATTCGATGGGCCGGTGCCGGCACCGGTTGCCCCCGGCCAGGCCGTGGGCAAGCTGCGCATCGAAGTACCTGGCATGAACCCGGTGGAAGTGCCGCTGGTGACAGCGGGTTCCGTCCCGCAATTGGGGACATTTGCGCGCATCATGGCTGCGGCGCGCTATCTGATCCACGGCTAGCCTTGGCGAGCCAGGGCCGTTTCATCACGCTCGAGGGCGGCGAGGGCGCGGGTAAATCGACCCAGGCCCGGCGGCTGGCCGCGGCGTTGCGCGAAACAGGGATCGATGTGGTGGAAACCCGTGAACCCGGTGGCTCGCCCGGGGCTGAGGAGATCCGCCGCCTGCTGACGACGGGCGGGCCGAATCGCTGGTCGGCAAGGGCCGAAGCGGTGTTGCATTTCCCTGCCCGCGCCGATCATGTGCGCCGCACGATCCGCCCGGCGTTGAAGGACGGTCGCTGGGTCTGCTGCGACCGTTTCGCCGACTCCACCATGGCCTATCAGGGTTATGGCCAAGGCGTCGATCGTGGCTTCATTGGCATGCTGACAGGGGCGGTATTGGGTGAATTGCGGCCGGATCTGACGCTGATCTTCGATATTCCGGTGGCGCAGGGCCTGGCGCGTGCGGCGAAACGGCCCGGCCAGGAAGACCGCTATGAGAAGATGGACCGCAAATTCCACGAGGCACTCCGCCGCGGCTTCATCGAGATCGCGGCGAACGATCCGGCCCGTTGTGTCGTCATCGATGCGTCAGGCAATGAGGACGAAACCTGGCTCCAGGTCCGCGCAGCGGTAAGCGGCAAGCTAGGAACTATCTAGACATGGAACCGCGCGAGAATCCCGAGTTGCTGGGTCAGGAGGCAGCGGAGACGGCGCTGCTGGATGGCGCGCTCTCCGGACGGCTGGCTCACGCCTGGCTGATCTGCGGGCCGCGCGGCGTGGGCAAGGCAACGCTGGCCTATCGCTTCGCGCGTTTCCTGCTGGCTGGCGACGCGCAGGGCGGCGGGCTGTTCGGCGATGCGCCGGCGAGCCTCGCCCTGCCGCCTTCGCACCCCGTCTTTCGCCGGATTGCGAGCGGCGGGCACCCCGATCTGCGTACGGTGGCACGAGGCATCAATCCCAAAACCGGAAAGATGCGTAGTGAAATCGTCATCGACGATATCCGCGAGGCGGTCGCTTTCCTGCGGCTGACGCCGTCGGAGGGCGGCTGGCGCGTCGTCATCATCGATGGCGCCGAAGACATGAACCGCAACGCAGCCAACGCGCTTCTGAAGGTGCTGGAGGAGCCGCCGCCCCAGGCCGTTCTGCTGCTGGTGAGCCAGGCGCCGGGCCGACTGCTGGCGACCATCCGCTCCCGCTGCCGGCGCCTCGATGTGAGAGGGCTGCCGCCGGACACGCTGATGGGGCTGCTCGCGCGCCGGATGCCGGATCTGGATGAGGTTGACCGGCGCATGATCGCAGGCCTCGCTGAGGGCAGCATCGGCCGGGCACTGGCTTTGTCCGATGCGGGTGGCGTCGATCTCTATCGCGAGATTGCGCAGCTTCTGCTGGCCTTGCCCCGGCTCGACGCTGCGGCCCTGTACCGGCTCGCCGACAAGCTTGCCCGCGGCGCCGCCGATGGCAACTTCCAAATGGCGGTAGAACTGCTGAGCGCGTGGCTCATTCGCATGATGACGTTCGCGGCGACTGGCGGCGGACAGGAGTTCGTTCCAGGCGAAGGCGCCTGCATGCGCCGCCTGGCGGGGCTGCGTCCCGCGAAGGGCTGGATAGAGTTCATGGAAGCCATGCAGCGCGGCCGGCAGAAACAACTCCATCTCCTGGGCCTGCTCAGTGACGGTGGAGTACATTCGCATCAGAACCATCTCTACGCCCTGCTGCGCATGGCCGCCGAACAGAAGGTGGAGCGCGTCTTCGTGCACGCCTTTCTGGACGGTCGCGACACACCGCCGGAAAGCGGCGCAGGATTCCTGGAAGCGCTGGAACAGCAGATGCGCCATTACCGAGTGGGACTTATCGCCAGCATCCCCGGACCCTACTACGCCCTGGACCCCGACAATCAGGACCGCCC
>CAZQLF010000115.1:0-7744 GCA_964594035.1 uncultured Rhodospirillaceae bacterium
TCAGCGCCGGGCCGACGATGCCGACGAGAACGGAGAGGACCAGCTGCGTCCAAACGGCCATCGTCGGCGTCTTGCGCGTGGGATGAACCTGGCCGAACGACGCCGGAAGAACGCCCGCGCGGCCCATGCTGTACCACATCCGGGTCGCGACGTTCTGGCAGGCCAGGGTCACACCCAGCACCGAGGTGATCATGGCGAGCAGAGTGAGCCACCACAGCGAACCCCAGATCCGGTGTGCGATCACGAGCGCAGGCGTCTCTGCACTTCCGGGCAGATTCTTGATGTCATCAGTACCCCAGCCGATCACCTGGCCCCATTGGGCGATGACCAGCATGATACCGATGATTAGGATCGAGGCCATGATCGACCGCGGCACGTTGCGCCGTGGATTGGCGGTTTCTTCCGCCAATGGCACGGCCGCTTCCCAACCGGTCAGGCCTTGCACGGTGAGCACGACGGCAAGGAAGACGCCGCTGAAGGTGCCAATGCCGCCGGGGTTGAAACCCGGAACGAAAGGCCCGAAGGAGAATCCGCCAGGGCCAGGGCTGAACAGGCCCGAGAGGCTCAGGCAGAGGACGATCAGGAACTCGGCCGCGCCGACAGCGACGATCCACTTCATTGAAAACGACACGCCCGTATAGCCGGCCCAAGCGGCTAGCGGGATGCCGATAGCAGGAGCGAACCACCATTGGAACCAGGTGACGCCGTAGTTCTGTTTGAGCTCATCCTGAAGAATCTGACCCAGCACCGCGAGTGACGGACCTGAGGCGATGGGCGAGTAGAGGACGAACACCCAGGCGGTCAGGAAGCCCATCACCGGGCCCAGCGTCCGGCTCACATAAGTGAAGTAGCCGCCGGCCGAGGGGAAGATTTTCGCCAGCTCCATCAAGCAAACGCCGAGTGGAATGACGATGAGCAGGCCGATCAGATAGGCCAACGGCGCCATTCCGCCGGCCACGCCGACGAGCGTCTGGGTGAAGAAGAATGCAGCGATCGCGGGCGCAATATGGGTCACATTCTGCATGACCGCGCCCGCCAGGCCGACGGCGCCCGGCTTGAGCTCGGTCACGGCAACGTAGGTCTTGCCCTCGGCCTCGACAAATCCGGTCGAGCCTCGCGTATTGTTGGTAGCCATCGTTTCCCCCTGGTTTTTGTTGTCGTCCTGTCGCTTGCTAGGTCGTTACGTCAGTTCTCCGCCGCGCTCATGCGCCGCGGCGCATCCTCGAAGGAGCGGAGGCTGGCAATCAATCCGCCTTCGAGCTTCATCAAATTGATTCCCTCGATCAGCCAGTCGTTCTTTTGCGCGTCGGACAGCACCGCCTTGTATTCGTAGCAATGGCCGCCGCGGCCGGGAAAACTCGCCACCACGTCGACGGCAAGTCCCGGATATGAGTCGAAGCTTTTCTGGTAGAGCGCAGTCACCGCATCGTGGCCCTGATAGCGGCCGTCCGGCGTGATCACCTCGGCATCGCGGGTGAAATGGCTCAGCAACCGCGGCAGGTCGCGGGCGCATTCATCGGCCCAGTAGGCCATGATGCGCTGGGTCGCGGCGGAAAAGGCGCCCCGCATATCGCCACGGAAGACTTCGGGAAGTGCGAGATCGGCCGTGGCCTTACAGCTGCCCATGAGCGCCTCGCGCGAGAACCCGGGTGTCCGATCCAGGGTCGGCGGCGGCGAGGTCACCGCAAATGGAACGCCGGACCCGGGTCATCAGGTTGTCGCCTCCTGCCAAGAAGGCGGGCCGCAGCGCGGGGAATGATCGCACTGGCGCATCCAAATCAGCCTCCCGCAGCTCCCGATGAACTCTTGGTTGGCCTTGCCCGGCCGGCGTCGAATGCGCGCCCCAGGCATTTCAACCAGTTAACTAAACTGGTCTAACTGGGTCAAGGATAAACAGGCTGTCCACCTATGGACACTTTAGCCACCTATGACCCCCGGCCGGGCTGGCTTTCCGACTTCAACCCCGTCAACCGAACAGCGGTGAGGGATCCGGCGTGTAGCGGGCGAGCTTCCTCCGGTCGAGCGAGACGCCGAGGCCGGGGAGCTGTGGAATTTCAAGATTGCCATCGGCATCAAGCTTGAAAGGTTGCTCGGTAATGCCGTCGACATAAGGACTGCCGCCGATGAACTCGACGAGGTCGACATCGGGCAGGGCCGCGGCAAGTTGCAGGTCGGTCGCCACACCCAAGGCAGTATTCCAGCCATGGCCGATATATTTGACGCCCATGTCATAGGCGAGCCAGGCGATGCGCCGCTGCTCGCTGATGCCGCCAACTTTCGTCACGTCCGGCTGCACGATGTCGAAGGCGCCACGCACCAGCCAGGGGATGAAGCTCTGTCGCCGTGTGAGGACCTCGCCGCCGGCGATGGGCACCGGACTCTTGCGGCGCAACTCGCAGAAGTCGTCGAGCGCGTCAGGCTTGAGAGCCTCCTCGAACCAGCCGATATCGTAATCCTTGAGCATCTCGGCGGTGTTGAAGGCCCATTTGAGGCCGTTCGGCCAATAGGCATCGCTAGCCCCGGCATCGACAAACAGTCGCGAGGTCGCTCCCGCCCCCTCGCGCGCCGCGCGCACGATGGCCTCGTCGAGTTTCGGATCGTTGGCGCGCCCGAAAGGACCCCAGCCGATCTTGAAGGCGCGAAAGCCAAGATCGCGGAACTTGGCAACCGTGTCCCGCATGGCAGCCGGATGTTCCATCAACAGGGAGCAATAGGGCTGCACCTTGCGCCGATATGTACCGCCCAGCAGTCGGCCGACCGGTTGCCCCGTCACCTTGCCTAGAACGTCCCACAGCGCAATGTCGATGCCGCTGATGGCATGGGTCAGCGTACCGCCGCGGCCCATCCAGAAGGTATTTTGATGCAGCAATTCGCTCGTGCGTTCGGGCTCCAGCGCGTTGGCACCGGCGAAGAGAGGTTCCAGAATTTTGAGCGCCGCGGCGACAAGACCGCCATTGGTGAACGCGCTGCCATAACCGGTGATGCCGGAATCCGTATGCACGGCGATCAGCGTGTGTATCGAATCTTCCGGCCTGATCTCGCTGGACCAGCCACCCTTCGGACTTTCGCCCAGCAGCGGAACGGAAACAATTTTGCGGATTTTGATGTCGGTGCCCATCTGATGTCTTCCTGGCCGGGAAATCGCCGACATGGAGACACGGGCCATGGCCCAGGGCAATCCTCATTGAGACGTGCATTTTTTGCTTGTCGCAGAGAAAACGTGCAGGCTTGCGGCCAGATATGTCAGGGGCTTGTCAGCGAAGGATTGTCATCCCGTGAGCGAACAGGATGAAGCCAAACGCATTGCGGCCGAGCGCGCCGTGCGGGAGGTCGCCGACGGCATGGTTGTCGGCCTCGGTAGTGGGTCGACGGCAAGGATGGCGATCGAAGCGCTTGGCGCGCGCGTCAAGGCGGGGCTTCGCATCAGCGGAATTCCGACGTCGGAAGGCTCGGGCGCACTCGCCCGGCGCCTCGGCATTCCACTCACCGACTTTGGCCATCATCGCCGGATCGATCTCACCATCGATGGCGCCGACCAGGTCGCCCGCAACACGCTCGATCTGGTGAAGGGTCTCGGTGGCGCTCTGCTGCGCGAAAAGGTCGTGGCCAGCGCCAGCGAGCAGATGATCGTCGTGGTCGACGAGACCAAGATGGTCGAGCGCCTCGGCAATGCAACGCCGTTGCCGCTGGAGATTGTGCCCTTCGGCTGGCAGCTGACGATCGAGCGCATCAAGGCGCTGGGCTACGACGCCAAACTGCGCCGTGCCGCCGACAAGCCTTTCGTCAGCGATGGCGGCAACTATATCGCCGATTGCATCATTGCCGCGATTGATGATCCCGCCGAACTAGATCGCCGGCTCGCAGCAACATTGGGCGTGATCGCCACTGGCCTGTTCACCGGGCTGGCGGCGAAAGTCATCGTCGGCCGGGCTTCTGGCGCCGAGGTCATCGGACCGAAGAAAACAAATTAGTGGTCCGGACAAGGTCACCACTCACAGAAGCGTGACCTGCGCCGATCCCGAATTGATACAATGAGAGCGGCGGCAACCGCTAAAACGCCGGCCGTCGTCACCATCTATAGCACCGGATCATGATCCTCTTCATCCTCGCCTATTTCGGCGGCCTCATCACCATCGTCAGCCCCTGCATCCTGCCGGTGCTGCCCTTCGTCTTCGCCCGGGCCGACCGGCCGTTCCTGCTCTCAGGCCTGCCTCTGTTGGCGGGCATGGCGCTGACGTTCGCCGCAGTGGCAACGCTGGCGGCGGTTGGCGGCGGCTGGGCGGTGGCGGCAAATCAATACGGGCGGGCGGCAGCACTGGTGTTGTTGGCGCTCTTCGGCGTGACGCTGCTGTTCCCGGCACTCGCTGACCGGGTGATGCAGCCGCTGGTGCGGCTTGGTTCGCGCCTCTCGGAATCGGCATCCGCCAGCGAACATCAGGGCAGCGGATCGATCCTGCCATCCTTCCTGCTCGGCATCGCCACAGGCCTGCTTTGGGCGCCCTGCGCCGGGCCGATCCTGGGTCTGATCCTGACGGGTGCCGCTCTGCAGGGTGCCAGTGTCCAGACAACGCTGCTGCTCGCAGCCTATGCCCTGGGTGCGGCAACCTCATTGGCGCTGGCGCTGCTGGTTGGCGGCCGGGTCTTCGCTGCCATGAAACGTTCACTCGGCGTGGGCGAGTGGGTGCGCCGCGGTCTTGGCGCATTGGTCCTGGTCGCCGTGGTTGCCATTGCGCTGGGTGCCGACACGGGCTTTCTCACGCGACTTTCGACCGCCAGCACGGCCTCGCTCGAGCAAGGCCTGGTCGACAAGCTGCAGGGCATGACCGGCGGCAAGGGCGCCATGATGAGCGCCAGCGGTGCGGGCGAATCCAGCGGTGTCCTGCCTGTGGAAGGAACGCTTCCCGATCTCTCCGGCGCTACACAGTGGCTCAACTCGCCACCGCTGACGGCAGCCTCGCTCAAGGGCAAGGTGGTGCTGATCGATTTCTGGACCTATTCCTGCATCAACTGCCTGCGCACCATCCCCTACATCCGCGCCTGGGCCGACAAGTACAAGGATCAGGGGCTGGTGGTGATCGGCATTCACGCACCGGAATTCGCCTTCGAAAAGAATGTCGATAACGTCAAGGCGGCCATCGCCAGCTTCAAGATCGACTATCCGGTCGCCATCGACAACGACTATACCCTCTGGCGCGCCTTCCAGAATCACTACTGGCCGGCCCATTATTTCGTCGATGCGGAAGGCCGCATCCGTTATCACCACTTCGGCGAAGGCGAATACGATCAGTCGGAGCGGGTGATTCAGAAGCTGCTTGCCGAAGCGGGCAAGCCGATGACTGCCTCCGGCGGTCTCGTCTCGGTGAACGCCACCGGCGCGGAGGCCGCTCCCGACATGGGCGATGTGCAATCGCCCGAAACCTATGTCGGCTATGCCCGCGGCGAGAACTTCGTGTCTCCCGGTGGCGTGCTGCAGGATCAGTCCCACGTCTATAAACCCGGCACGCCGCAGCTCAATCAATGGGGTCTTGCCGGCGACTGGACGGTGAACGGGGAGTCAGCGACCCTCAACGATGCCAATGGCGGCATCGTTTACCGCTTCCATGCCCGCGACCTGCATCTGGTGCTCGGGCCAGGCCCCACCGGCAAGCTGGTGCGCTTCAAGGTTACCATCGACGGCATGGCGCCCGGTGCCAACCATGGCAGCGACATTGACGCCGAGGGGCAGGGAACCGTGACAAGCGAGCGGCTTTATCAGCTGCTGCGCCAGAGCGGCGATATCACCGACCATACCTTCGAAATCCGCTTCCTCGATCCCGGCGTGCAGGCCTTCGCCTTCACCTTCGGTTAACGCGTTATCCCCTTGGCGCGATTCGCTATGTCGAGATGACTATAGCGACAGGGAAGGCGGCGCCCTGTTAGAGTCAGACAACAGGGTATCCGCACCTGACGTATCGACGGGAACGGTGTGAGGTCATGGTTTCGCTCTTCCTTCGCATCGATCTGAACTCCCAGGACCATATCGGTCCGGGCAAGATCGAGCTGCTCGAGCAGATTGCCGAACGCGGATCGATTGCCGCGGCGGGAAGGGCCATGAGCATGTCCTATCGCCGTGCCTGGGAGCTGGTCGAGCAACTCAACACCATTTTCGGCCGGCCCGTTGTGCGCTCGCGCACCGGTGGAAAATCCGGCGGCGGTGCGGAGCTGACCTCACTCGGATATCTCATTGTCGGCCGCTATCGGGCAATTCAAAAGGCAGCGGAGCAGGCGTCGATGAACCATGTCTCCGCCTTGCAGGCTGAGATCCAGGCCAAGCGCGTGCGCTGACTTAGGGCGCGGCCTTTTTTCGTCACAACCTGACTGATGACGGGCCGGGGAACGCCAGCGGCTGGGCCGCGCTTGTGGGCCCACTGGCAGCGGTCCCAGAAGTACCTCGAAAAAAGCCACACTCCAGGCAGGTCGCAACTGGAAGTATTAAGGCCGCGCGGACAATGCGTGCCATGCAGTTGTGCCGCGAGGACGGGTCATGTCGGGCAGACTATCTGGAGCGGCAGTTCGATGGTCGGCAGGCATTCTTGCCGCTTCTCTTCTTTTTTCTCCGGTAGCCACATCAGCCACTCCCGATTTCTCTGCGTATCTCTCGGAAGGCTATCACCAGCTCGCCCGTCAAGCTGGTAAAGGCGCCGTCGCCCGGTTCTATACCAAACGGAGCGCGGCCGCCGGAGCCGGTCACGCCCCGGCGCCCGTCCTGCCGGATGGAGCTGGCCAAACGGCCGATGCGTTCGGCTTGGACGAGATCACGGCGGCCCGGGAGAAGCTGATTGAAAGCCTGGACGCGGGCGGGCGGCAACGGCAGCCGCTGCTGGCGGCCATCGCGCAGATCAATTTTGACTGCTGGGCAAAGCCGCTGCCCAATCGCAAGGGCGCTCCACGCAATATCGACTGCTACTCGCGCTTTCTGCTCGCCTTCCAGGGTTTGCCTGACAAGCGCCATCGCGGCCCGATTTCAAGCGTCGAGGCCTGGCAATTCGATACGGGCCCGGTCGTATTGGACACGGGCTCCGCAGTGAAGCGCGCGACGGGTAGTGCTGATTCGATCGGCTCGCTGATTCTGTCGCTTTCCACACCGGCGATGCCTCAGCGCGGGGCAACTTATGATGCCGCACTCGCCTCCACCTATGTGGTGGGAAGCGCCTCCGGCGATGAATCCGTGATGGGCTCCTGTGCTCAGGGCTGCCAGGCGCTGGACTTCTCCGGCCCCGGCACAGAAGCGCTGATTACTGCCATCAAGGATCGCGACAAGGCATTGCAAGGTCCTGGCAATTCCAATTCGGGGTCGCAAGCGGCCAATGGCGGTGCAACCAGCAGCTCCAGTGGGACAAGCAGTTCGAGTGGATCGCGTGGGACTGCGAGCGGCTCAGGCTCGGGCGATAACGGGTCAAGCAGCGGAGCAACGGGAGGAAGCGCGGGAAGCGGCGGATCGACGAGTGGAAGCCCGGGCAGCAGCAGTTCGGGCAGCGACAGCACAGACGGCGGAAGCTCCAGCAGCGGAAGTTCAGGGACCGGAAGCTCGGGCTCAACCAGCTCGGGTGGCAGCGTTCTCGGCGGCGGCGGTGTACTTGGCGGCGGTAGTTCTGCCGGGTCGAGCAGCGGGAGCTCGGGCAGCAGCTCCAGCAGTGGAAGCTCGGGCAGCAGCTCTGGCACCGCAGCTTCTGGCAATGGCAGTGCTGGTGCTGCCGGCGGCAGC
>CAZQLF010000116.1:0-7610 GCA_964594035.1 uncultured Rhodospirillaceae bacterium
GCCCGCTATCTGCATGAGCGTGAGCTGATTACGTCCATCTATGAGCCGCGCTGGTTGCGGGTGCAAACGCCACAAGGTCCGGTGCGGGCCGTTGCCTACGTGGTCGATCGCCAAAACCACGAATACATGGGCAAGCTTCCGATCACGCGCATCGTGGCGACGATCCGCCGAGCGCGCGGCGTCAGCGGCAGCGACCGCGATTATCTGATCAACACGGTTCGTCATCTGGACGAACTCGGCATCGCCGACGGGCCGCTACATCGGCTGCTGCGGCTGGTCGAAGGACGACGCCAGGAGCGCTAACGGCAGGCTTGCGCTGCTTCAAGTCCGCCCGCAGCAGCAAGCAACGCGCGGGCATCGCGATCTATCGCCTCACGCGACAGCGGCCATTGCGGGGGATGGGCTCGTGATGAAAAGGGAAAGACGATGTAGAGCGTGTCACCGAGCGGTGCACCCGCGCCGGTGCGCGGATTGGCCCGGCTGTTGCCGCTGAGCGCCTGGGCCAGGGCGATGGACATTTCGCCGAGGCCGTCGCCGGCATTGCCAATATCGGCGACGATGAAGCTCGAGCTTCGTCCGGTGCCACGGTTCACCGCAAAGCCGAGATCGCCCATGCGCCCGGTGCCGGCGATGCGGTCGAAATTGCCGGGAAAGACCAGATAGGGGATAGCCGAGGCATCGGCGTAGGTCTGCGGATCGATCGGCGGGCCGGCGGGATTCTGCAGGCTGGTCTTGGTGACATAGTTGCCGGCGAAATTGCCCTCGGTCTGAACGAAAGGCTGTTGCGGATCGTTGGGATCAGCGGCCAGGACATTGCGCCAATGGTCGGGTAAGCCGGCATTGGCATTGAAATCGAGCCCGGTATTCCCGGGATTGTAGGCATTGGGCGCACCATCCGCGTCGATGGCCGTGTTGTTCGTCTGATAGAGGTAGGCACTGTTATCCGGAAGGCGGCTCACGGCGACGCCTTCGTAGGTTGTCCATTCGCGATAGCGGCATTCATCGGCAAGGGCAGGAGAGATTGCCGAGACGAGGAACAGAATGGGCAAGAGACGCGCGCGGACCCTCATGACAAGACCTCTCTGGTTTCCCGGCAAAGACTAGGCAAAGACCGTCATCGCGGGGTTAACTCGCCGGTCAGCGTCCCAACTGCCCGCGGATTTGCGCCAGCAGGTCGCCGGCCACTTTCAGTACGGCACCGAGATCGCCCAGCGCCAGGAAAAGGGTCAGTACGATGATCCCGCCGGCCAGCCACACCCAGATGGTGAGCTCGGCGCGGTTGAAGGTGCCGCAATTGGGGCAGGTCTCGATCGTGCGGCCGATGGGCGTGCCGCAGCTCTGGCAGGGGCGGGGCATTCCCGATGCCCGGCCGCTAACGCCCTAACTGCACTTCGAATAGCCGCAGGAGGCGCAGAGGTCGCAACCCTCCTGGCGGATCAGCGAAGGCTGGTTGCACTTCGGGCAGGTCGGCAGGCGCTGGCCGTCCGGCAGGTTCACCACCTTGCGCAGCGTGATCTCGGGTTTTTCCGGCCGGCCCATGAAGCCGATGGTGATCATATGCTGCTCGATGACGTCGCCGATGGCGGCCAGCAGCGATGGCACATACTTGCCCTCGAGCCAGGCACCGCCGCGCGGATCGAACACGGCCTTCAATTCCTCAACCACGAATGCGACATCGCCGCCGCGCCGGAAGACGGCGCTGATCATGCGGGTCAGGCCCACCGTCCAAGCGTAATGCTCCATGTTCTTGGAGTTGATGAACACCTCGAAGGGCCGCCGCCGCCCGTCCTGCACGATGTCGTTGATGGTGATGTAGATGGCGTGATCGCTCTCCGGCCAGCGCAGCTTGTAGGTCTGGCCCGGCAGTGCCTCCGGCCTGTCCAGCGGGCGCGTCATATAGACCACGCCGCCCGCCTCATAGATGTCCTGGGGCTTGGGCGCTGGCGTGGCCAGCGGCAGCTCAGGCTGTGCCTGGGCCTGCGGCTGTTTTATCTCCAGCACCGCGCCGGTGACCTCGTTCGGCCGATAGGTGGTGCAGCCCTTGCAGCCCAGCTCATAGGCCTGAAGATAGACGTTCTTGAAGGCCTCGAAGCCGAGATCGGCCGGGACATTGATGGTCTTGGAGATCGAGCTATCGATGTATTTCTGCACGGCCGCCTGCATCACCACATGGTCGCCGGGCGAGAGACTCTGCGCATCGATGAAGCTGTCGGGCAGGACCGCATGTTCGCCCTTGAGCCGGCGGAACAGGCGATAGGCGTAGTCCGTCACCTCTTCCTGGGTGCGCGCGCCGTCAGGCATCAGGATGTTGCGAGAGTATTTGAAGCTGAACACCGGCTCCAGGCCCGAGGAGACGTTGTCGGCGAAAAGCGAGATCGTCCCGGTCGGCGCGATGGAGGTCAGCAGCGAATTGCGGATGCCGTGGCGGGCAATGCCCTCCTTCAGGTCCGCATCCAGCTCCTGGATCGATTCACCGGCGAGATACTTGTCGCGGTCGAACAGCGGGAAGGGGCCTTTCTCGGCGGCGAGATCGATGGAGGCGCCATAAGCGGCCCTGCGCAATGCTGCCAGCCACTGATCGATCAGCGCTACCGCACCGGCCGAGCCATAACGTGCGCCGCACATGATCAGTGCATCGGCAAGCCCGGTGACGCCGAGGCCGATGCGCCGTTTGGCCTTTGCCTCGTCGGCCTGCTGGGGCAGGGGAAAGCGCGAGAGATCGACGACGTTATCCATCATGCGCACGGCATCACGCGTGAGCTCGGCCAGCGCCGTCATGTCGAGCGCGGCATTCGCCTCGAAGGGATTGCGCACCAGCACGGCGAGATTGATCGAGCCCAGCAGGCAGGCGCCATAGGGCGGCAGCGGCTGCTCCCCGCAGGGGTTCGTGGCGTTGATCGTCTCGCAGTAATAGAGGTTGTTTCGCCGGTTGATGCGGTCGATGAAGATTACGCCCGGTTCGGCATAGGCGTAGGTTGCGCGCATGATCTTGTCCCAGAGCTCACGCGCGCGAACCACGCGATAGGTGACGCCGCCGAAGGACAGCTCCCAGGAGGCGTCCTCGCGAACCGCCTTCATGAAGGCGTCGCTCACCAACACCGAGAGATTGAACATGCGCAGACGGCCAGCGGTTTGCTTGGCCTCGATGAAGGTTTCGATGTCCGGATGGTCGCAGCGCAACGTCGCCATCATGGCGCCACGCCGGTGGCCCGCGCTCATGATGGTGCGGCACATGGCGTCCCACACATCCATGAAGCTGAGCGGGCCCGACGCATCCGCGCCTACGCCCTTCACAGGCGCACCGCGCGGCCTGAGGCTGGTGAAGTCGTAGCCGATGCCGCCGCCCTGCTGCATGGTCAATGCGGCTTCACGCAGGTGGGTGAAAATCCCACCCATGTCGTCGGGGATCGTGCCCATGACGAAGCAGTTGAAGAGCGTCACGCTGCGCTCGGTCCCGGCACCCGCCAGGATGCGGCCCGCCGGCAGGAACTGGAATCCGGCCAGCGCGCGATAGAAGCGCTCGGCCCACTTCGCGCGCTCGCCCTCGGCTTCCGCCTCCGCAAGCGAGGTCGCAACCCGCCGCCAGCTATCCTCGATGGTCTTATCCACCGGCTGTCCGTTGGGGCCTTTGAGGCGGTATTTCATGTCCCAGATCTGCTGGGAAATGGCGGCAACGGTCATCGTCCTGCTACCGGCAAGGGCTGTTGCAAAGGGCAAATACTCTAAGCCTGTTCTTGCTCTGTTTCCAGTGATTTCGGACCTTCAGAGGGGCATCTAAGATGGTGTTCCGCCTAGTAAAATTCGAGGCCTTGGCCCCCATTGCCAGAGTGCCCAAGCTGTTGCGCGTTTATTGGATTTTAGGACCCCGCGGGGCTTATAGTCGGGCTGCCAGTTATACGGGAATGTTCGCTCTCGACGAACGATTGGTCAACTGAACGGGGGAAGGCGGTGGTCACCGAGCTTAGTGGGGACTTGAATATCCCGGACATTATTGCGGCTGTCGGGGCCCTCGGCACCGCAGCCTATGGCCTGGTCGATGCCAGCAAGTTTGCCTATGGGGGCATGTCCAATCCGGGGTTCGGCTACATCAAGAAAGCGGTCGAGCCACTTCTCGGGGCGGCCGGCGGGTATGGCCCCAGCCAAATCATTGCAACGCTGAAGGCCAATTGGCTGAACGGTATGGCGAAGGCGGATCAGAAGGCCGCGGCCAAATCGCTCATCCGCTTGGGCCTGACCTCAGGCAATGCCGCCCTGCTCGCCAAGGCGACGGGCGTCGATGAGAAGGCGCTGAGTGCTGCGGCTCAGTCAGTCACAAATGGCACGCCGCTCACCACGCAGGATCTGAATGTCCTGGGGCGTTTCGATGCGGTCGTCAGTGCAATTCTCGATTTGGGCTATGAGCGGGCGGACCAGCTTTACAGGAACGCTGCAAAGGCGGCCGCCGCACTGGTCGCTGTTGTCCTGGCTGTCGCGGGAAGCTGGCTGCTCGGCAGAGGTGGGACCGAGGATCTCATCGTCGCTATTCTTATCGGGCTCGTCTCGACTCCGCTTGCACCCGTGGCAAAGGATCTGTCGACGGCACTGACTGCCGCGGTAAAGGCGGTCGGTGCAGTCAAGTCCTGAGTGCCGGGAGCCATGACTTACTTTCTCAGCTTTCGCTCTGACTCGGTCGGTGGCCCCATCATCAAGGGCGCGGCGTTCAGTGGCGATGGAACAGCGAAGCCGCTGAAACTGGATCCCGTTGACCCGGCGGCGGCCGGCGGTCTTGTCGCCGGAAAGAACGTTCTGTTCGCCACCCACGGCTTCAATGTTTCCCGCGAGGAGGGTGCCTGCTCGCTCGGGCAGCTCGACCAGGCCCTGGAACTCGGCGCCGGCAGCATCTTCTTCGGCGTTCTCTGGCCGGGGGATTTCTGGCTGCCCTTCGTCAATTATCCGTTCGAGGGCGGCGATGCCGTGCAGTGTGGAAAGCTGTTGGCCGATTTTTGCAAGAGCCATCTCGCCGGCGCACAGAGTTTCTCGTTCGTCTCGCATAGCCTCGGTGCGCGGTTGGTGCTCGAAGCGGTGAAGAATCTCGATCGGCCCGCACAGTCCGTCTGCCTGACGGCGGCGGCGATAAATCAGGATTGCCTGGTCAGCGAATATGCTGCTGCCTCGACGAAAGCGAAATCGATCGCGCTTCTGGCATCGCGCAGCGACAGGGTCCTGCAGCTGGCCTATCCCATTGGCGATCCGATCGCTGACCTTTTCTTCGAGGATCACACACCCTTCGAGCCGGCGCTCGGCTATGCCGGGCCACCGGTGCCGGCGGCGCCTCCTGTTGTCGCTCCCTGGGAGATTCCCAAGGACGCAGACTATGGCCACGGCAACTACCTACCGCCCGGTGACAAGGTCACGCCGAAACCTTCGATCCCGGGAGAGAAGTGGTGGCGTGTGGCGGAATTCATGCAGCGCGCCTTCCGCGGCCAGCCGCAAACCTGGCCCTCTTAGACGTTAATCGTCCGGTTCTTGCGGAAACTGCACCGCATGTTCGGGGATGAGCACGCCGGGCAGTCTGCGCGTCGTCCAGATGTGAACGGCCTCGCCCAGATCCAGCGGCTGATCGACAGAGCCGCCTTTCACGCTGATGATCCCGCGCTCCGGCCCGTTTTCATGCACCAGACGGGATCCGCAATCGGGGCAGAAGCTGCAATAGAGGATCCGCCCGTTGTCGGTTGCCCGCGACCATCGCTTGGTCGATCCTTTGGTGAAGTGGAAATCGGTGCGCCGCACGATGAGTGAAATGCCGAAGGCCGAGGCCGATTGCTTGCGGCATTCCTTGCAATGGCAGCAATAAAGCGCCACAGGCCGGCCAGTGATCTCGTAGCGCACCGCCCCGCATTGGCAACCGCCACTCGCAGGCTTTTGCTTGCTAGCATCGATCATCGGTTGGCCTCCTCAGCCAATCGCTTGCAAGCCGCCTCCAGGCGCAGCTCCAGTTCGCCCATGAACGCCTTGCGAGAAAGCCCGGGCTCGATTGCCGGCAGGAACTCGACCGTGATGCGGCCCGGCTTCTTGTTGAAGGCGCGGCGGCCCCAAAAGAGCCCGGAATTCAGCGCCACCGGCACCACTGGCAGGTCGAGATGGCCATAGAGGGCGGCAATGCCGGGCTGATAGGGGCGGTGCTCGCCCGCCGGAACGCGGGTGCCCTCGGGAAAGATCAACAGGTCGCGGCCCTGCTGGCGGCGTTGCTTTGCCGCTTCCATCATGCGCTTGAGGGCACTGGCACGGCCCTGGCGGTCGACGGGAATCATACCGGCGCGCAGCAGGTAGACGCCGAACAGCGGCAGATAGAGCAGCTCGCGCTTCAGCACATAGGCGGGAAGGTTGAGATAGAGGGCAAAGGCAAGCGTGTCCCAGGCCGATTGATGCTTGATGGCATAGATGGCCTGGCGCTGACGATCGCGATGCTCGAGCCCGATCACCCGGTGATCCAAGCCCACAAGGATCTTCAGAAGCCAGAGCGAAATGCGCACCCACATCCGCCCGAAGGCATAGATCGTCGTGTAGGGGAATAGCAGGATGGGCGACGCCAGGATCAGAAACACGGCGGTCCAGCCGTAGAAGGCGATGTTGAACATAAGCGAGCGCAGCGCCGCCATTCAATGTCCCGCCGAGCCGGGGCCCAGCAGCTTCGCGATGATGGTGCGCGCCAGGGCCAGCAGATACTTGTCGTATTCGCCGATCAGCAGGCTGGCGGTGCCGGGCGAATGCCACCAGCTCTCGCGGCGTACCTGGTCGGGAAAAACGGGATTGGCCAGAATCTCCATGTCGGGCATGGCGCGGCGGAATTCGAGGAGGCTGCGCGGCATGTGGTAATCGGCCGTCACCAGCCGCAGGGAGTGGAAGCCCTGCGCCTTCATCCAGGCCGCGGTCTCGGCAGCGTTGCCCAGCGTGCTGTCGGCCGCATGGCCGATCACAATGCAGCAATCGATCAGGGCGGCCGGCGGTTTCTCCGCTTCGGCTGGCAGGCTCGCCACCAGATCGGTGATCTTGCTGTCCACATTGACGCCCGAGATGAACAGCTTGCCGGCGGATCCGTGGATCAGCAGGCGGATTCCTTCCTGCAGGCGTTCACTGCCGCCGGTGGGCACGACGAGCGCATCCGTGTGGCGGTCGGGTTGCTCCGCACTCTCCGGCAACTGGGCGATGAAGAGAACGAGGCCGCCGAGCCAGAGCAGGGCAAGAACAACCACCAGCCGCAGCAGGCTTCTCATGGACTGGTTTCCAGCACGCGATCGACGGCAGCGCCGAGGTCTTCGCACACCGCTACCGGCAGGACGTGGCGCGGCAAACCTTCCGCCTGGGTTGCAGCGCCCTTGCCCGTGCGGAGCAAAATGCGCCGACAACCGGCGGCCGATGCAGCTTCCAGATCGCTCAGCTGATCACCGATCATTACCGTGTCTTCAGCGGCGATGCGGAAATGGCGCATCGCCTCGAACAACATGCCGGGCGCGGGCTTGCGCCGGGGACCTGCGGCATGAGGCGCGTCGTGACAGTAGAAATAGGCATCGAGGCGTGCGCCCGCGCGGGCCAGCTCGCTTGCGAGCTTCTCGTGAATGCGGCTCAGCATC
>CAZQLF010000117.1:0-7606 GCA_964594035.1 uncultured Rhodospirillaceae bacterium
TTTGCTGGGAAGCAATGAGCGGCTCGAGGGAGATCGAAAAAGTGGGGGCCACCATGACGGGGAAGGCCGGCACGATCCTGGAAGCCGCCCAGCGGGCCGCCGACGAGGCGGGATTCCTGCTGGCGCTCGACCTCGGCGCGCGCGGCTCCTGCCAGATCGGCGGCAATCTTTCAACCAATGCCGGGGGAAACCGCGTCATCCGCTACGGCATGGCGCGCGAACAGGTGCTGGGGCTGGAGGTGGTGCTGGCCAGTGGCGAGATCGTCACCTCGCTGAACAAGATGCTGAAGAACAATGCCGGCTATGACATCAAGCAGGTCTTCATCGGCGCCGAAGGCACGCTCGGCATCATCACCCGCGCGACGCTGCGCCTGCACCCAAAGCCGCTCAGCCGCTGCACCGCCTTCTGCGCGCTCTCGGACTATGCCGCCGTCGTCGCACTCCTGCGGCGCATGCAGAGTGAGCTCGGCGGCATTTCCGCCTTCGAGGTGATGTGGCATGATTTCTACGACTTCATCGCCAATCATCCGACGACGAAACAGAAGCCGCTGCCGGATACCCATCCCTACTACGCCCTCGTCGAATTTTCCGGCGCCGATCCGGACCGCGATCTCAGCCGTTTCGAGGAGATGCTGGCCAAGGCCATGGCGGATGGTGGCGTCCTCGACGCTGTCGTTGCGCAGTCGGAGCAGGCAGCGCGCGACTTCTGGCTCATCCGCGAAGGCCACGGCATCGATGCCAAGCCGCTGGTGATCAATTTCGATGTCAGCCTGCCGATCGCCGACATCGATTCCTTTGCTGCGAACTGCCGCGCCAGCCTGCGCGCCAAATGGCCGGACTCGCTCAACGTCTTCTACGGCCATATCGGCGACAGCAATCTGCACATCTCGGTGATGATGGAAGGGCATGGGCCTGAGGTGATGCATGACGTCGACGCCGTGGTTTATGAGGCGGTGCGCGCCATGAAGGGGTCGGTCTCCGCCGAGCACGGCGTGGGCACGCTGAAGCGCGCTTATCTGGGCCATTCGCGCGGGCCTGCCGAGCTTGCCCTCATGCGCCAGTTGAAACAGGCGCTGGATCCCAAGGGCATCCTCAATCCGGGCAAACTGATTTAGCCGATCCACGCCAGACGGGGGTTTCGTATGCAGGCTCACATCGTGCTGACCCATCCCGAGGGCCGCTCCTTCAATGGCCATCTGGCGGAGGTGGTGCGGCGGAGCCTGGAAGCCGCGGGTTGGGGCGTCACGCTTTCCGATCTCTACGCCTTGGGTTTCGACCCCTGCGAACGGGCGGACCATTATACCGGCCGGCAAAATCCCGAGCGCTTCGATGTCCAGAGCGAACAGCGTCATGCTTCGAACAAGGGCACCATTCCAGACGTCGTGACTGCGGAGATCGCACGGCTCGATCGCGCCGACCTTGTCGTCCTGCAATATCCGATGTGGTGGCACCTGCCGCCGGCGATGCTGAAGGGCTGGTTCGACCGCGTGCTGATTTATGGCGAGGTTTATACCAGCCAGAAGCGCTTCGAGAAGGGGCGCTACACCGGCAAGCGCGCCATGCTGTCCGTCACTGTCGGCACAAGCCCGGAGACCTACGCGTTCGACGGGCGCAGCGGCGATATCGATCTGCTGTTCTGGCCGGTAAACTTTTCTCTCGCCTATGTTGGCTTTACCGTGCTCACGCCGTTCATCGCCTATGGCGTGGAAGCAGGGTTGCGCTATTCCGATCCCGGTGCCGTGGCCGCGCGCCTGCTCGGCATCGAGAAGGATATCGAATGCGGGATGAAAGAGATCGACCAACGCCGCGCCGTTCCCTTCAATCGCATGGAGGAATGGGGTACCGATGGCCGCATCAAGCCCGGCACGCCATTGCATTCGCCGTTCATTCGGCGGCGGAAAGAACTCGCGCTCGAGTAGCGGCCTAGGAAACCGGCAGCGCGCCGCCCTCTTGCTTGCGCTGCGCAATGAAAGGCGCAAGCGCTTCCGAAATCGCGGCACTCGCTGGCGGCGGCTGGAATTCGGCGATCCTTTTCCTGACGATGCGGTTGGCGCGTTCGGTGGCGTTCTTGCCGCCCGCATTGCTCCAGGTGCCGAAATTGGAAAGGTCGGCCACCAGCGGCTCGTAGAAAGCGGTGCGATAGCGCTGCATGGTGTGTTCGCCGGCAAAGAAGTGTCCGCCGGGATCGACGGCGGCGATCGCCTCGAAGCCGATGGAATCCGTATCACCGGGCGTGGCCATGCAAAGCTCGGCCACGGTCTGCAGTGCCTCGATATCGGTCACGAATTTTTCGAAGGAATTGGCAAGCCCACCCTCGAGCCAGCCAGCGGAATGGATCAGCACGGTGACGCCGGCGAGCACGGCGCCCCACAGGCCGAACTGGGTCTCGTGAGCCGCTTGAACATCGGAGATGTTCGCCGCACTGCCACCGCCGCCGCGCCACGGCAGGCCGATATGCCGCGCAAGCTGGCCGGAGCCGATGGTCGCCTTCACATGCTCCGGCGTACCGAAGGCCGGCGCGCCCGACTTCATGTCGACGTTCGAGAGGAAGCTGCCATAGACCACCGGCGCGCCCGGCCGGGTGAGCTGGGCGAGCGTGATGCCGGCCAGTGCCTCGGCGTGCTGCAAGGTCAAGGCGCCCGCGACCGTGATCGGTGCCATGGCGCCGGCCAGGCAGAAGGGCGTGATGATCGAGATCTGGCCATGACGGGCGAAATCGATGATGCCCTGGGCCATGGGAATATCAAGCTGGCGCGGCGAATTCGTGTTGATGACCGTGTAACTGAAGGGTGCTGCACGAAATTCCTCGGCCGAAAGCCCGCGTGCCAGCCGCACCATCTCGAACCCGTCCTCCACCTGCGGCGTGCCACGGGCATAGACAAAGGGGAGCTTATCGGAGAGCACGAGCTGCGCGCGGTTGACCGCGTAGTGACGATAAGGCGGGTCGACATCTTGCGCCTCGACATGGGCGCCCTGGAAATGGATGACGTCGAAGCTCTGCGCCAGTCGGACGAAGTCCTCGTAATCGGTCAGCGTGCCGGGACGCCGGCCGCGATCGATATCGGTGCAGTTCGGCGCCCCGCCGCCGCCGATGAAGGACAGCCGCCCGAGTTCCAACCGCAAATCGCGCGATCGGTCGCCGCCGCGCGCCTCGATGCGCTTGGGCGCCTGAGCAAGGGCCGCGGCCACGATCTCGCGGCCGATCCGCACCATGCGGCTTTCCTCGTCCACGAGAGCACCGGCGCGGCGATAGATCTCCCGCGCCTGCGGCAGGTGGACGAGCATGCCGAGGTCTTCCAGCACACGCAGCGCGGTTTCATGGATTTCAGCGACCTGGTCATCACTGAAGACGGTCTGGGGCCGGAAAGGATTGACGAGAGTGCGGTAGTCGGGCCGGCGTGTGGGCTGCTCAGGCGCACCGCTGCGGGCCGAACGCCGGCTGCTCCGCCTGGTTGTTTCCTGAGTGTCCGTGCTCATGGTCGCGCTTCCACTGTTCAGCGCAGTAGATCAGGGTCGCAAGAAGAAATCGGCGCAAACCCGACGCCGGCTGCCGTCAACCCGCCTCGCGACCATTGTCGCCGCCGATTCCGCGCGCGATGTAGCGGTAGAAGTCCCAGATCGGCCCCTCGAAATCCTTCGGCGCTAGGGGCCCCGTTGCGTAATGGCGCGACTTCGAGCCGGCGTTCAGGCTCACCAGGATCGCCTTGTCCTCGGCCATGGTCTTCTCGAACAACTCGATGGCCGTGTCGACCGCGCTTTGCGGCCAGCCGTCGCCGAAGAAGATGAGCCCCATCTTGACCCGCGCGCTTTCCACCGTTTCGGGCTGCGCGCAGATGAACGAGCTGTAGTCGCCGGCGCAGCCCACGCCAAACCCGGGCGGCACGCAAACCATTACGCAGTCGCCGCGCTGATTGTCGGAGAGGTCGGCATGGCCCGCTTGGGCGCGTGGCAGGTCGGGCACGAACCCGACGCGATAGCCGAAGTAACCCTCTCCCGGCGGGAAATGCCGGCAAAGCTTCGTCGGGTTGACGTTGTGCAAGGTTTTCAGATGCAGGGCCGAGAGGTGATAGCCCTCCATGTAGTTCTCGATCAGGAACTTCCAGTTGACCGGCCAGACCTCGTCACTGATGTAGCGCATCGTCGTCTGCTCGAGGTGATAGGGCCGGACCATCTCGTCCAGCCCGGCGAGCGCCGGCAGAAGCGGCGGCGGATCGGCGGCAAGGGAGACGAAGATGAAGCCCTGCCATTCCACGCAGGCGAACTCCGGCAGGCGGCAGGTGGCCGGGTTGAAATCGGTCCGCGGTTCGATGCGCGGGGCCGTGATTAGCTTGCCCGTGCTATCGTAGGACCAGTGGTGATAGGGACAGATTATGCGCCGCCGGTGGCCCTTGCCGGCGGCCATCACCGTGCCGCGATGGCGGCAGACATTGGAGAGGGCGCGAACCTTGCCGTCCTCGCCGTGGACTATGACGAGGGGCTCATCGCAGAGTTTGACCGCCATGTAGTCGCCTGGCTTGGCGACTTCTTCCCTGCGCCCGATGCAGTTCCATCCGGAACGGAAGAGCCGTTCCCGTTCGAGCGCGAGGAAATCCGGATCGTGATAGAAGCCACCGGAGAGAGAGCGGGCCTGTTCATAGGACCGGCCCGCGCACTCGCCCAGCAGCCGCAGCAGCGTTTGCACGCCACCGCCCATTTTTGCGCCCTCCTCCGCCATGGCCGTCAGTGGAAGGCGCCGCGGGTCAGAAATACATGCGACATTGCGGTGGTCTCGATCCCGCTGAGGTTCTTCACGGTCGCGGTCAGGAAGTTGTAGAAGTAGGAGAAGATCACCGGTGTCTCGTCGAGCAGCAGACGTTGAATATCGCCAGCCATCTTACGTTGTGTGCCAAGGTCGAGGGCGGAGACATACTGGGCGACCAGCCCGTCATACTCCTTGTTCTTGAAGTGGGCAGAGTTCCAGGTTCCGTCGCTGGTCAAGGGGGCCGCCAGCAGCACATTGGGAACGCCGCGATGGCCGTAATCCGTGGCGCCGATGATGGAATCGAGCCAGTCCGACTGGCCGAAGACCGCCTTGCCGTAATAGGCGTCCTGGCTTTCGACATTGAGCTGCAGATCGACGCCGATCGCCTTCACTGCATTCTGGATGACCACCGCGTAGTTGGGGATCTCGATGAACTTCTCGGTGGTCAACGTCACCTTGAATCCATCCGGATGCCCGGCATCGGCCATCAGCTGCTTGGCCTGGGCGATATCGATCTGGCGCTGGCCGACCGAGGTATCCGTCGAGGGGTAGACCGGCGCGAAAGGGCTGTCATTGCCGATATCAGCCCGATCACGAAACAGGCCCTTCACCAGTTTCTTGCGGTCGAGACAGAGCGCGATGGCGCGGCGCACCCGCTTGTCGTTGAAGGGTGCCATATCGGTGCGCATATGCACCTGGGTATGGGCGCTGGAGCGCAGGCTGGTGATGGCCACATTGGGATCGTTCAGCAGCGCCACGCCTTCGATCACCGGAACCTGGGCGATCACATCGACCTGATGGCCTTGCAGCGCCAGAATTTGGGGTTGGATATCGGCGTAGAAGCTGAACTCGGTGCGCTCCACCAGCGCCTTCTCGCCCCAGTAATCCGGGTTGCGAACAAATGAAACGCCGACCTTCGGCGTGTATTTCTCCAGCTTGAAGGAGCCGGTGCCGATGAAGTTTTTCTCGAAATCCCCGGCATAGTCCGCCGGCAGGATGACGGCGTTGTAGTTGTCGGAGGAGACGTAGTATGGAAAATTTCCATTGGGCGCATCGAGATGGAATTCGACGGTGGAGTCGTCGGCCTTTTTGGTGCCGCCCTTCGACAGCACGCCACTGAAGGCGGACAGCGCGTTCGAGCTGTTCTTCGGATCGGCCAGGCGATCGATGGTCGCCACCACGTCATCGGCATTCATGGTCTTGCCGCTGTGGAACTTCACGCCCTGGCGCAGCTTGAAGGTCCAGACTGAGCCGTCCTGGTTCGGTTTCCAGCTTTCCGCCAGCACCGGACGAAGCTTGAGATCGCCCGCCGAGATACAGAGATATTCGCCCGTCTGGCACAGCGCGATGAGGCCACCGGAATCGGCAATCGTTACGGGATCGATGGCGCCCGCGGGCGTGGTCTGGGCGATGCGGATGGTGCCGGCGGCAGCGCGCGCCGGTGCAGCGCTCAGGCCCATGCCGGCGCCAGCGATCGCCGCCAAAGCCGGCGCCGACATGCCAAGCACCGTGCCATGGCGCAGGAATTCGCGCCGGCCGATGCGCCCGGCCAGCAATTCGTCGATCAGGTCGTTCTCGACCTCGTTGCTCTGCCGACGCAACATTTCCAGGAATTTCCGGTATTCGCGCATTGTTTTCCTCCCTTGGCTGGCTCGGGTCAGACTTGTTCCCAGGGGAAACTGTCCAGCCGCTCGGCTTCCCCGTCGGTGATCAAAACCTGTGTTTCGAGTTTAACGCTTTCGCTGCCGGCCTCGCCGATGAGACTCTCCACGCAAACGACCATCCCTTTCTCGAGCCGGCCTTCGCAGGCGTCGCTGGCGAATTCCGTGTAGAGCGGGATGCATGGCCACTCATCGGCGAGGCCCACGCCGTGGGCGGCGAGCGTATAGCGGTAATCGCGATGGCGATCCGGGATGCGCCATGATTTATCGTTGAATTCCTCGAAGCTGACCCCGTCGCGCATCAGCGCCAGGTTGTGGTGGATCTGCTCCAGCGCCGTGCCATAGAGGCGGTGCTGCTGGTCCGTCATCGCCACATGGCCGCAGGTCCAGGCGCGCGAAAGGTCGGCGCAATAGCCATAGGGTCCGATCATGTCGGTATCGACGGAGATCAAGTCGCCGCGCTGCACGACATAGTCCGAGCATTCGCTGTACCAGGGATTGCTGCCCGCCCCCGCCTTCAGCAGGCGCGTCTCGATCCATTCGCCGCCGGAGCGGGCATTCTCGAAATGCAGCTCGGCCCAGATCTCCTGCTCGGTCCTGCCGGGCAGCGAGTTCTCATGCATCCGGGCAAGGCCCGCTTCACAGACCCGGATCGACCAGCGCATCAGCGCCATCTCATCGGCGCTTTTGATGAGGCGCGCCCGCTCGGTCAGTTCCTGGCCCTCGACATAGGTGTAGCCGAGACTTTCGAGCGCCCTCAGACCCAGCGGCTCGATCTTGTCGATGGCGATGCGCCGATTGCCGCCGCCGTGGGCGCGCATCAGTTCGTCGATCTCACCCGCCCAAGATGAGGCGACGCGCGACATATGCTCGCCGGCCGCCATGTAGTTCCACGCCTGGCAGGGGCGTATCTCGTCGATCAAGGGCAGGTCCCTGGCGAGATGACTCGAGCGATGGAACTCGAAGAGGATCGTGGGGTCAGACGTGAAGATCAGCGCGTGGCGATACGCGTTGTGCAGGGTCCAGACCTGCATGTTCGCCGCATCGAGCGCATAGCGGATATTGACCGGGTCATAGAGCAGGGCTGCGGCGCAGTCATGGGCAGCGAGCTGTTCGCGCAGCCGGCCGAGACGATAGGCGCGGGCGGCGTCGAGCACGGATCGCGTGATTGGACTCTTCAGCAGCCTGTCCGCACCCTCGGCAT
>CAZQLF010000118.1:0-7554 GCA_964594035.1 uncultured Rhodospirillaceae bacterium
GATGGGGGTGATCAACATGGCGCACGGCGAGCTGATGGCCATGGGCGCGTACACGACCTACGCTACGGCACTGTTCTTCGAGAAGAATTTGCCCGGCCTGATGGACGTCTACTTTGTCGTAGGCGTGGTGTTGGCGTTCGCCGTGACTTTTGCGTTTGGCTTCGCGCTCGAGCGCGGCTTCATTCGATTTCTCTACAAGCGGCCACTTGACACGATGCTCGCGACCTGGGGCCTGAGCTTGATCCTGCAGCAGGCGGTGCGCACGATCTTCGGCGCGCAGAACAAGGAGGTCGCCAACCCGGCGTGGATGACCGGCGGCTTCGAGCTGATCCCCGGCTTCTTCATCGCCTGGAACCGGCTCTACATCCTCGTCTTCTGCCTGATGGTGTTGCTCACCATCGTCGTCCTGCTGCGGCGCACCAGCTTCGGCCTGCACATGCGCGCGGTGACGCAGAACCGCGACATGGCCGCGGCGATGGGCATCCCCACGGCGCGCATCGACGCGATGACCTTCGGGCTTGGCTCCGGCCTGGCCGGCATGGCCGGTGGGCACGATGACCAGGCCCGGATGGGCCATGGGGTTGTAGAGCGACAGCAGCGTTGATTCGTTGCCGCCATGAGGCGTGGAGGAGCTGGCGAAGACGGAGCCAACCTTGCCGTTCAGCTTGCCCTGAAACCAGAGGCCACCCAGCCCATCGATGTAGGATTTCAACTCGGCTGCCACGCCGCCGAAGCGGGTGGGCGAACCGAAGACGATGGCATCGGCCCATTCGGCATCGGCCTCGGTCGGCGCTTCGTACTTTGCGTTCAGCTCGGCCGCCTGGCGGGCCCAATCCGGGTTCTTGGCGATGACCTCGGGACCCACAACCTCGCGGGCCCGGCGCAACCGGACATCCGCGCCCGTCGCGCGCGCACCCTCGGCAATGGCATTGGCCAGCGCCTCGGTGACACCGGAGCGCGAATAGAAAGCGATCAGGACGTTTGGCTTCGACATGAACTTCCCTCCAAACCCAAGAAAACTGTGGGAAGGCATTTTGGGTTGCATCTATGCCCTGAAAACTGGGATAATCTAGAATAATTTATTCAAGAAAATTGAATAGTGGAACCCCAGGCCCCCAGTTTCGACCATTTGCGCGTCTTCCTCGCCGTGGCGGAGACCGGCAGCTTTGCCGCAGCGGCACGCCGGCTGCGGCGAGCGACCTCGGTCGTCAGCTACGCCATCGCCAATCTCGAATCCCATCTCGGCCTGCCGCTGTTCGAGCGCAAGGCAACCCGCAAGCCGCAGCTGACCGAAGCGGGCCGGGCCCTGCTGGCCGATAGCCGCGGCATTTCACAGGGCATGGATGGATTGCTGGCGCGGGCGCGCGGGCTGCTGAGCGGGCTGGAGGCGGAAGTTGCCATCGCCGTCGACGTGATGCTGCCGGCGGAAAAGGTGGTGGCCGCGCTCGAGTCGTTTCGCACCACCTTCCCCACCGTGACCCTCAGGCTCTATGTGGAGGCGCTGGGCGCGGTGGCGCAGCTCGTGCTCGATCGCGTGGCCAGCGTGGGCGTCAGCGGTCCCTTGCCGCGCCGCCTCGATGCCCTCGAGCAGGACGCCGTCACCATGGTCAAGCTGATCGCGGTTGCCGCACCTTCTCATCCCTTGGCGCAGCGCAAGGGCCGGCTGACCGCGGCCATCGCGCGTGAACATGTGCAGCTCGTGCTCACCGATCGCTCAAAGCTCACCGAAGGCCAGGACTTCAGCGTCCTCAGCGTGCAGACCTGGCGGCTCGCCGATCTCGGCGCCAAGCACGCGCTGCTGCTGGCGGGTCTTGGCTGGGGCAGCATGCCGGAATGGATGGTACGCGAGGACATCGCGGCCGGCCGATTGAAGCGCCTCGCCATCGGCGCCTGGGAAGACTCGCTCTATCCCCTGCAGAGCCTGCATCGCGCCGACCGGCCGCCCGGCCCTGCCGGGCGCTGGCTCGTTCAGCGGTTGCGCGAACTCGGCTGAACGCGCGTCGGCGGTGCGGTGACCGTCACCGTGTTGATGCGCCAGTAATTCTCCCAGTTGAAATGCGGGTCGTCGCGATAGACGCGGTTGGGAATGTCCTGGTCGGCCATGCCGCGCATCACCGCGCAGATGTCGTTCCGCACTTCCTGGATCATGCGGTAGTACTGATGGCCGGTGGAGTCGTAATTGTTTTCCGGCGTCGTGGGCCCCACGCCGGCGGCCGAGGCATTCATGAAGGTGATGTTGGCGTTGCTGTTCTTGAAATCGTCCTTGTTGGGCGGCCCGTCGACGCCGAGGCGAATATCGTCGAGGCCATGTTCGACCAGCGCGGAGACAGCCAGCGCGAGATCCTGATTGTTGTAATAGACATAGACGCGCTCCGCGAGCTTCAGCGCCTTTGCCAGGTTGTTGTTCGGCGCGAGCTGGTTTCGGCTTTCATCCGCCGCCGCCAGGATGATCCGGTCATATGTCGCCGGTGTCACCGCCAAGGCACCGAGCCCCACATCCAGCATGTGATTGCCCATGCTGTGCGCCAGCAAGGTGACGCGTGATGCTGCCCCCTGCTTGACACGGAAGGAATCGATCAGCGGCTTCAGCGTGGCCAGCGTCTGCGCCAGGGCACCGGCGGAATTCGTCGAGTAGGTCCAGTCGCGATGATATTGCTGGAGGTCGCCGACCGAAGGCCAGGTGAAGGCGATCATGGTGTTGGGATTGGCGAACTGGCCTTCGGCAAACCAGCGCGTGGCATAGTCCGCCCGGGTGATGACTTCCCAGAAATGGTAGTTGAACCCGTGCAGCCACACGAGCAAGTGCGGCGGGCCGTTGAGGATGGATTGCTTGGCCGCGGCGGTGAAATCGCCACTGTTCGGCTGTGACAGCGTGAAATCGGTTTGCGCCGCCTCAAGCGGCAGGCCCTGGGCATCATGGCCTGATGGTGACGTCACATCGGCAACGCCGAAGGTCAGCGCGCCGGGCTGAGTTCCGTTGAAATCAGCGCCGAAGCTGGCGGGATTGGCCGCATTGTCGGGATTGCGGTTGGTCACATAGAAGATGCGCGCCATGGCCTGCCCCTCTTCTTGAATGAGGGCGGCAGTCTGCCACAGAAGTGATTGAGGCTTCGTTGCAGCCTTCGCCGGCCGCTATTTCCACGGCATGACCGGCACCGAGCTCACGGCATTGGCCGGCGAGCCATTGACGATCTTGGAGCTGATGGCGAGATAGACGATGGTGTTGTGCTTCACGTCGGGCAGGCGATAGACCCGGGTTGCCTTGAAGAAGATGCTGGTCTTCTCGCTGAAGGCCTCTTCCTTGTCCGGCAGTTTCGAGAGGTCCGTGGAAATCGGCCCCGTCTGGCGGCAGGAGAGCGAGAAGTTCGAGGGATCCTCGTTCAGCCCCAGCGGCTGGCCCCAGCCGCCCTTGCGCGCCTGGGAAATGTGACAGATGACGCCCGGCACGCGCGGATCCTCGAAGTCGCTGACGCACACCTTGTCGTTGGGCGACAGCAGATTGAAGGTGGTGCTGACGCAGGCAAGATCGTCGGCATGGCTGCGTGCCGTCAGCCCGACCAGGATTGCGAATACGCCTACCACCAGAGTGCCGGCGCCAATCAAAAGCCGCTTCATGGCAGACCTCCATCGCTGTGGGCCGGGTCGATCCGGCGCCAAGGGCATAGATGGTTGCCTTGGGCGGTGACTGCAACTGCCGCCGTTCTTCCACCGCCCCCTCGATGGGGCGGGGATCACAGGGAGAGGTTGGCCTGGGTTAGGCCCGGCGCTTGAGAGCGAGGCCGAGATTGATCCAGACGAAGCCGACCTGGATCAGGTCGATGCCCAGGATGATGCCGAGCGCGAACAGGCTCGAGAGCGGCCAGTGGATCAGGATGATCAGGCCGAACAGCGCGGTGACGATACCGGAGAAGATGACGAGCCCGCCATGCTGGCCGGCCTTCAGGTGAAACCCGAGATAAAGGCGCACGGCGCCGGCGACCATGAGCGCAATGCTGAGGATCAGCGTCAGCACGGTGGAGGCGAGCACGGGATTCATGATCGCAAACGCACCGCCGAAGATGTAAAGCGCGCCGATCACCACCCACAGCAGGGCGCGGCCGAAGCCCTTCATGCGGAAGCCGTGGATGATTTCGACCACGCCGCCGACGATCATCATGGCGCCGACCCAGACCACCGAAAGGATGGTGGCTTCCACCACGCTAAGCAGGGCAATGATGCCGGCGATGACGAGGACGACCCCGAGGCCGACGAGCCAGCCCCAGCGTGATTTCAGATGGCCGAGTGCTTCGCCGAGATTGTGAGAGGGTGTCATGGTCATGGGCGCATCCTTCCTCGAACCCGGCGTCAGGGGCCTGCCGTCAGGTAAAGGACGTTACGCCGGATCGCCCGTTGGCCGCGAGTGCGTTTCGTCTCGAGTCTCAGGGTGACGCGCCTAGAGTGACGTATAAGTCGTCGCCGCCTGCTTGATCGCCTTGCGGATCGCCGCCGCCACGCGGACATCGACCAGCATGGCGTTGGCAACGCAGCCGTGGTTGGCCACGATCAGGCGCGAGACAGGGAAGGCCGGACGAACGGCGATGAAGAAACGATCGCCGTTATCGCTGCCCCGCGGCGGCAGCGTATTGAAGATGCGGATGCCGATGGCGGCATCGCGTCCGCGGTATTCATAAACCACGGCATCCGGTGCGGCGGTCATCAGCCGCGACAGGCTGGTGGTCACGGGGACCGGACAGCGTGGCGTCACATCGCCGGCGTTCGCGATACTGGGAACGCCGGCGAAAGTGATGATAGCGGCGGCCACAAGCGGGCCAAAGACCTTGCGCATGGACCTCTCCAGGGTTTGCGGGGCCCCTCGGCCGGCCTGTTAGAAGGTCCCGTCGGGGCACCCCAATCCATAACCGGAGCGTCGGACATTGGTTCCGGCAGCTAGTTCAAGGGTTCGCGATTGGCGCCGGCGGAACCGCGGCGAAAAGCGCCCCAGAAGGCCCGCCAATTGCCGAGAAACCCGTTGCGCAGGACGGCCTGCAGGCTGCGAAAGCCAGGAGCGCGCAGCACCGGCTCGCCGGCCAGCGCCAGGCCCAACCGGCGGGCCGGATGTCCCAGCTTGCGGTCCAGGTGATCGCCATGCATGGCATGCAGCGTGGGAACATCGAAGGGCGCCAGAGTGAGATCGCCCGATTCTGCCGCGCGTTGCACCAGCCGGCGGCCGGCCTCGGTGCGGGCAATAGCGATATTGACGCCCGGCGCTTCGCGGTGGATCGGCTTGCCGTCCTCCATCACCCAGCCATCGGGGCAGGCGACATCCGCCAGCTCGCCGATCGCATCGGGGCAAATCTTGCAGCGGAACTGGATGTCATAGGTCCAGGGGACGCTCGTGTCGTACCAGACGAGGTCGTAGCCGAGATCGAACTGGCGCCCGTCCTTCGTTTCGATATGGGTCGTGCCGGGCCAGCCATGGCCGCGCCAGCGAAAGGCGCTGAGCTCCTGTGGGGCGACACCGCAATAAGCCGCAATTCTGTGCGCGGTATGTAGCGTGGGCACGCCGCCGCAAAAGATCGAGAGGCAATAGGGAATCTGCTCTTTCACCCGCGCGTCGTGGCGCGCGAGGTTGCGAATCGCGGCGATATCGCAGGGCTTGGCAATCACGGCAAAACGAATGCCCTCGTCGAGCAGTGCATGAACATGAACGAGGGGAGCAACCGGGCCATAGCGCGACTGCGATCCTTCAGTCACCTCATCGGGCGTGCGGCTGATCCGGGCTTCGGTCAATTCGGGCTGGGTCGGCGATACTGCGACATGCAGTAGCGCATCGACCGCGCCGCTCTTCAGCAGATGACGGCCGAGTGCCGTCAGCGACCCGCCGGCGGCGGCACGAAAGCGGATGGATTCATCACTGGCCCAGACGCGGTGCAGCGACGTGATCGGACCGAACACGGGATCCATGATGCCCGTCTCGCCAAGCGCAGCGCGATCGGGCCCATGGATCTCTAGTCCCGGGCAGACCGCGAGAATGTCCGACAGCAGTCTGTCATCGAGCGGTGTTTTCGTTCGCGGACGGATCTGGCCGAAGGAGGTGAGGCGCATCTCGACAGAAGCGCGGCCCGCCATGCTTTCGCAGATGCCGCAGCCCGCGCAGAGCCCGTGACGCACCACATCGTCCAGATCGGCCTCGCGCATAAACGAAAACCCCGCCAGTGATGACGGGGTTATAGCGCAGCGCTCAAGGCGCTGTCGGCGCGCTCGGTTGTCTAGCTGCGGCGAAGGGACGCGGGATGGGCTGCCGCCTGCGGTACATCTTCGATCACGACGTCGCGCGGATCGGCCTCGGTAGACGAGGCATATTCGATCATGCCCGCCTGCTGCACCAGACGCAGCGCACGTTCCAGCAGCACCTTGCGCACGGCCCGATCGCTTGCCTCATTGGCTTTATCGAGAAAGCCGCGGGCCTCGTCGCGAAGTGTCTGCGGGTCTTTCATTCGCGCTCCTTCCGGCTCAAGCGGCGCGTGATTCTGGCGATGACGATACAGGTCGGGTGTAATCACCCGTGCCCGTGATTGCAAGCTCCTTGCGCGCGGGAGCACTTAACGATGACTTAATTCGTGTGGCGACATTCCGGCCCCTGGGCTGATCGCTGTCAGTGAGGAATGACGACGGTGATGAGACAGGCGACGGCGAAGACGGTAATCGCGAGCCCGATCGACACGCCGAGCACGTAGCGCAGCGCGCCGACCGTTTCTGCCTGGCGCGCGCGTGCCGCCGAGATCACCGGATGGCCCTCTTCGACCCGATCTTGCGGCCGGCCCGTCGCCCGTCCGTCGTGGGATTGGCCTTCATGGGATCGTCCTTCCGGGGACCATCCTCCGGGCAAGCGGTTATCCTGATGATCCATCGTTCGAGTCCCCTCACCGGCATTTGCGCCCGGCAACTGCAATGGGTTGCCAAAGCCGGCGAACAGTCGTCGGCAGGATGAGGAATGCCGTGTGCAGGCCAAGGTTCCAAAAAATTGCGGCCGGGGGTGAAGAGTAGCCCGACCTGCAAGCGCCACCTCATGGTTCGACTAGACTCACCGTGAGGACCCGTGGTCGAGCAGACCGGCATTTTCGCCTGGGGACAGTGGCGGATTCGATGCTAGGTTGGCCTATCCCGTGGGGGAAAATCGGACCGATGCTGGCAAAACCCGCCGAGGGAGCACCGCATTTCGCGTCACTTCGACGCAGGTTCGCGCTCGTCCTCATCAAGCCCTCTCATTATGACGACGAGGGCTATGTCATCCAGTGGTACCGCTCGGCGATCCCGGCGAACACATTGGCTGCCCTCTATGGCCTGGCACGCAATTGCGCCGAGCGACAGGTGCTGGGGCCCGATGTCGACATCGAGATCCGCACCTTCGACGAAACCAACACGCGCATCACCCCAGGGCGCATCGCCCGCATTATTCGCAAGGCCTATGCCGGCATGGTGATGCTGGTGGGTGTGCAATCGAACCAGTTTCCGCGCGCCCTCGACATCGCCCGGCCGCTGCGCGAGCGGGACATCACGGTCGCCATCGGCGGG
>CAZQLF010000119.1:0-1630 GCA_964594035.1 uncultured Rhodospirillaceae bacterium
GGCTTGTGACCGGCGGCTTCGAGCCGCGTGCGATCATCGGCCGAGAGCTTGAGCGCCGCGCGGTCATAGACCGGCGGCTCACCGCGCTGAAGCTGCAGTTTGCGTCTGATCGCCAACTCTTCCGGCGTGTCGTAGCAGGCGTAGAGCCGGCCGGACGATTTGAGATGCTCGACCGCCTCGTCATAGCGGGCTAGCCGCGCCGACTGATGGGCCATCTCGTCCCAGGCGAGGCCCAGCCAGCGCATGTCTTCCTCGATCGCGGCGGCAAAAGCTGTAGTCGAGCGTTCCCGGTCGGTATCGTCCAGGCGCAGCAGGAACCAGCCGCCGGCCTGCTTGGCATAGAGCCAGTTGGCCAGCGCGATATAGGCATTGCCGACATGAAGCCGGCCCGTGGGGCTCGGCGCGATGCGAACCCGGCGGAGAATCATCAGCGACGAAAGCCGTTGGTGATCGGATAGCGGCGGTCGCGGCCGAAGGCGCGCCGGGTGATCTTGACGCCGGGCGGGGCCTGGCGGCGCTTGTACTCGGCAAGATCGAGCATGCGCCAGACGCGTCGCACGGTCGCCTCGTCATAGCCCCGAGCCACGATCTCCCTCACCGGCATCTCTCCCTCGACCAGGCACTCCAGAATGCCGTCCAATGTTGCGTAGGGCGGTAGCGTGTCCTGGTCGGTCTGGTTGTCCTTCAGCTCCGCCGTCGGTGCCTTGGTGATGACGCGCTCCGGCATCACGCGCCCGACCGGGCCGCGGCCGCCGTCGGGAATGTTGGCGTTGCGCCAGCGCGACAGGGCGAAGACGGTCGTCTTGTAGACGTCCTTCAGCACCGAATAGCCGCCGCACATGTCGCCATAGAGCGTGGCATAGCCCACCGACATCTCGGATTTGTTGCCGGTGGAAAGCACCATATGGCCGAGCTTGTTGGATATGGCCATCAGCGTGACGCCGCGCGCGCGGCTCTGGATATTCTCTTCCGTCGTATCCGCGGCGCGGCCCTGGAACAGCGGCTGCACCATGCCTGAAAAGGTCGCCATCGCCGGTTCGATCGACACGGTGTTGATGCGAATACCAAGCGCTGCTGCGCAGGCGGCTGCATCCTCCAGGCTGTCGCGGCTGGTATAAGGCGAAGGCATCATCACGGCGCGAACCCGTGAAGGACCCAGCGCATCCACCGCAACCGCGGCCGAGATGGCAGAATCGATGCCGCCGGAAAGCCCCAGCACCACCCCGGGGAAGCCGTTCTTCTCCACGTAATCGCGCAGGCCCAGCACCATCGCCTGATAGATGCCGGCAAGGCCGAAGATCGGCGTGACGATCTCGCCAACGGCGAGACGCCAGCCGTTGTTGCCGCGGCACCAGCGGGTGTGCGAGGCGGCCTTCCGCCAGGCTTGCCTCGGCGCCCTCTCCACCCCTACGCACAGGCACTCATCGCCGCGACACCGCGGCTAGGTCCCGACGCCGTCCCACCTGCTGCCATCCGGGGCCGCCCGCTCTCGCTGGCCGATCCGGTGATCGGGTGTGCGTTCGCCCCACGCTGCGAACGAGCTACCCATGAATGCGAGCTCGAACAGCCTCCGTTCCTCAAGCTCGGGGAGGACCTGGTCGCATGTTGGAACGTCGAACGGTGACTCCCG
>CAZQLF010000119.1:1640-7523 GCA_964594035.1 uncultured Rhodospirillaceae bacterium
TTGCGAGGGGGGAGGCGCCAGCGCTTGTTGCCGCGCTCCCAGGGGGTGAGCGGGACGGCCTCGGTCAAAGCCGGCATCTGCGCCTTCAGCGTTGCATCGGAATCGAGCGCGAAACTTGCGCCGTCGAAGACGAGCTCGTCCTGGCCGCCCAGCTGGTTGACGTAAATGATGGGCAGGTTGGATTCGATCGTGCGCGCACCGGCAAGCTGGACGCGCTGGTCGAACTTGTCATGCTCATACGGGCTGCCATTGGGGACCAGCAGCAATTCCGCGCCGGATTCCGCGAGGGTCTCCGTCACCTCGGAGGTCCACATATCCTCGCAGACCATCACGCCGAGGCGCACATCGCGGAAGCTGATCGGGCCCTGGGGCAATCCTGCGGCAAACAGGCGTTTCTCGTCGAAGACGCCATAATTGGGCAAGTCGCGGTTGAAGCGCCGCGCCAGAATCTCGCCATCGGCGAGCAGCAGGGCCGCGTTGTAAAGCCGCCCCTCCTCGACCCAGGGCGAGCCTACCAGCAGAGCCGGCCCGCCATCGGCAGTCTCGCGCGCCAAGGTCTCTACCGCAGCGCGGCAGGTGGCCTGGAAGGAGGGCTTCAGCACCAGATCTTCCGGCGGATAGCCGCTGATATTGAGTTCGCTGAAGACGACGAGGTCCGCACCCAACCGCCCCGCTTCGCTGCGGGCGTGGCGAATCTTCATAACATTGCCGTCGACATCGCCCACTTTCGGATTGGTCTGGGCAAGCGCGATTGCGAGATCCTGAGTCATGGCCGTCAAAGTAACTATGGATGCCCGACTGTCAATTGCAGTGCTGCACTGCAAGAAACGAGGCGCTATGCGGCAGAGTGTCTAAATCTTCATCGGCAGGATGACCATCGGCACGCCGCGCGATTGCAGGCGGCGCTGCATGACCAGCGGTGTCTGGCCGTGCAGCAGGCGGGTCAGAAATGTCTCGTTCTTGAAGACGAGCTGGGAAGCGAACACCACGCTGTTGGGGAACTTCTTGAGGGCCTCATCCAGCACGGTGGTGAGCTCGGCCGTGGTATCGGCTGCGACACTGCCGAAGGCGACCGCCGGCAGGTTGCGGCGCTGGCTGTAATTGACGAACTGCGCGAGCGATTCATCCACGCGCGGACGAAGCGTGTCCAGTTCACCAGCGTGGCGGAAGGTATCCGAATCCACCTCGCCGATGCGGATAAAGTCGAAATTCGTGAAATGGTCCGGGAACAGTTTGCGCACTGCCAGCAGCGTGTGCATTCCGGTCCCGAGATTGCCGCCGACGAGGAAAACTGCCGTGGGTTTGTCCGCCTTGAGCGCCGGCGGGTTGGGCACCGCCATGGCGCGCGTGGTGGTGGCGAACAGCGCGTCGGCCTGGGAGAGCAGCCGGTTGCAGTCGTTGTAGTGACGGCGGATCAGCACGCCCGCCAGGATGATACAGCCGGTGATGACCACCGTCATCCAGGCGCCCTCGGCGAATTTGTTGATCACCGTGACCGCCAGGATGGTCGAGGTGAGGATCAATCCGAAGATGGCAATGAACAGGCGGAACGGCCGCAGGCCTTCGCCCTCGCGCCGGCGCAGCCAATGGCGCGTCAGGCCCACAAAGGACAGCACGAAGCTGATGAACACATTGATGCTGTAAAGCACCACCAGCTTGTCGACGCGCCCGCTGGTGATCAGCAGGATGGCAATCGCCGAGATACCCATCAACAGGATGCCGTTCTGGGTGACCAGCCGGTTGGAGAGATGGGCGAACTGGTGGGGCATCCAGCGGTCAATGGCCATGTTGGCGAGTGCGGCCGGACCGCCGAGGAAGCCGGTGTTCGAAGCGACGAACAGCAGGCCCGCCGCAGTGCTGAGCGTAATGAGCAGGATCACCGACTGCGCCACCGCATCGGAGCCGAGGAAATGGCCGAGCACGAGCCGGAAGGTGACGGCGTTCAGTGTGCGGCCGAATTCCGGCACGACGCTCCACAGCAGATAGAGAACGATCAGCCCGCCGGCGGCAAAGGAGAGCGACGTCGCCATGTAGGTCATCGTCCAGCGGCCGGTGACCATGCGCGGCTCGCGCAGCATGTGGATATTGTTGGAAACCGCCTCGATGCCGGTATAGGTGCCGCCGCCTAGCGCAAAGGCCTGCAGCACGATACCGGTGACGGCCAGCCAGCCGATCTGGCCCGCGAGATTCGCCGTCTCATGGAGCGTGTCGGGGATCAGATCCGGCAGCCGCCCAATATGCCCGACCACGCCGAAGACGATGAATCCACCATGGGTCACCAGGAAGCCGATGAAGATCGGCATCAACACCAGCAGCACTTCGCGGATGCCGCGCAGATTGGCGACGGTAAGGGCGATGATCATCGCGACTTCCGCCGGTACCTTCCAGACCTGCCACACCAGCGGCAACAGGCTGAACAGTGCATCCACGCCGCTGGCGACCGAAAGTGCTGCCGTCAGCACGAAGTTGACGATGAGCGCCGAACCAGAAATGAGGCCAGCGTAAGGTCCCACCAGCACCGAGGCGACGCGGTAACCGCCACCACCCGAGGGAAACAGCTCAATGACCTGGATGTAGCCGAGGCAGATGACGATGACGGTCAGCGCGGTTGCCAGCGCCAGGTAAACTGCCAGGTGGTTATGGCCGCCCAGCGCAATGAAGGCTTCTTCCGGGCCGTAGTTGGCCGATGACAGGCCGTCGGCACCAAGGCCGATCCAGGCGAGGAAGGCGACCAGAAGCATGCCCTCGCGCTGGCCACGATGCAGCGGGTCGCGCGGCGCGCCAAGGACCCAGCGTTGGATCTTCTTCCAGTCGTAGCGCGCCATGGGGTTTTGTTTCTTCTCGGCCCTATTTGCGCAGCAGGAATTCGCGGCCGACCTTGACCAGCGGCTTGCCGTCGTATTCGACGATGTCAGCGGTGGCGTAGGTTTCCGTCCAGCGTTGAGGCAGGAACGAGCCGGTGCCGATCACATCGATGGGCGCCTTGGCTTCGGCCATCATACGGCACTTCGCCGGATCGAAGCCGGAGGAGACGACCAGCTTCACCTTGCCGAACCCTTCCGCGTTCAACGCATCGCGCACGTGATAGCAAGCAGCGGCGGAGACCCCCGCGCCCACCAGATTGCGCAACTCGGACTCATTGCGGTAGCCACGGATGGAGTCCGGCACGTGGCGATCGAGCACGGCATAGGAAACGGTCGGATCCAGGCCTTCGACGAAGCGGCTGCCCGGCGTATCGATGCGCACGCCCAGCTTGCCTGCAGCAGCCATTTCCGGAAAGCGCCGGCAGACAGCGAGGGAATCGCTGACCTCGCGGCCGAAATAGTCGACCAGCACGGTCATATCCTCGCCCGGAAAGGTCTCGTGGAACATTTCCGCGGCTCGCACGGTGGACCCGGCGTAACCGATGAGGGCGTGGGGCATGGTGCCGCGCCCATCAGGCTGATTGAAAAAATGCGCCGTCGCAGCCGTGGCATTGGCGACAAATCCCTTGGCGCCAACCTTGCGCTTGGCGCGCGCCGAACCGACGCTGGCGGCATAAGCCATCAGCTCCGCCATCTCCAAGCCCGCGCAGTGGCGCGCATCCATGGCGAGGAAGGCCACACTCGGCAGGTCCGAGCACATGGTGAAGGCGTTGAAGGCGGCAACGCAGGCCGGTCCCAGCTTTTGCAGGAAGATCGTCTCGAGGTCGACGAGGTGAATGAACGAGCCGGTCACATACATGATCGGCTCGCCCGCGCCGACCCACTTGCCCTCCGGCAGGCGCAAATCGATGGTGAAGGTCGTGTTGCGTTCGGCGGCGATCTGCTTCAGCCACTCGATCACCAGCCGCGGAGCCGAGACGACCGGACGGCGCATGAAGATCGCATAGGTGACCGTCTTGTCGCCGAAATGCTGCACCGTCTTCTTGGTGCGCAGGAAGTAGTGATCGGACCAGGCCGGTATCTGATCGGAACGAATGTTCATGGTGGGTGCTCCCGCAGCCGGATCGGCTCAGGACGCCGCCGCGATTTTTCGTCCCTGGGCTAGCCGCTCCTGCTTCAGCGCGCCGGCGATGAGGAAGGCGAGTTCGAGCGCCTGGCTGGCGTTGAGCCGCGGATCGCAATGGGTGTGATAGCGGTCGGCCAGGGTCTGGTCGGTCACTGCCTTGGCCCCGCCGGTGCATTCCGTGACGTCCTGCCCGGTCATTTCGAAATGCACGCCGCCGGCATGGCTGCCCTCGGCCTGGTGAACGGCGAAGAAGCCGCGCACTTCGGCAAGGATTCGCTCGAAGGGCCGCGTCTTGTAGCCGGTTGACGACTTGATCGTGTTGCCATGCATGGGATCGCAGGCCCAGACCACCTTGGCTCCGGCGCGCTTCACGGCGCGCACAAGCGCCGGCAGCTTCGCTTCCACCTTGTCGGCACCCATGCGCGCGATCAGGGTCAGCCGCCCCGGGATGTTCGTCGGGTTGAGCGCCTCGATGAGGCGCAGCAACTCGTCCGTCTCCATGGTCGGGCCGCATTTGAGTCCGATCGGATTTTCGACGCCGCGCATGTACTCGACATGCGCCCCGCCCAACTGACGGGTGCGGTCACCGATCCACAACAGATGCGCCGAACAGCCGTACCACTTCCCCGTCAGGCTATCGACGCGGGTCAGGGCCTGCTCGTAACTCAGCAGCAGTGCTTCGTGGCTGGTGAAGAATTCGGTTTCGCGGATCTGCGCCGTCGATTCCGCGGTCATGCCGCAGGCCGCCATGAAGTCGAGCGTCTCGCTGAGCCGATCGGCCATCTCGGAATAACGGTGGCCGAGCGGGCTGTCGGCGACGAAGTCGAGATTCCAGCGATGCACCTTGTGGAGGTCGGCGAAACCGCCCTGGGCAAAGGCGCGCAGCAGATTGAGCGTGGCGGCCGACTGGTTATACGCCTGCACCAGCCGTTCAGGATCCGGCTCGCGCGAGGCCTTGTCGAATTCGATGCCATTGACGATGTCGCCGCGATAGCTCGGCAGCTCCACGCCGTTGATCGTTTCAGTGGGAGCCGAGCGCGGCTTGGCGAACTGGCCCGCCATGCGGCCGACTTTCACCACGGGCAGCGCTGCGCCGAACGTCAGGACGACCGCCATCTGCAGCAGCACGCGGAAGGTATCGCGGATGTTGTTGGCACTGAACTCGGCGAAGCTTTCCGCGCAGTCGCCGCCCTGAAGCAGGAAACCGCGCCCCTCCGCCACGTCGCCCAGCACCTGGGTCAGACGGCGCGCCTCGCCGGCAAAGACCAGCGGGGGATAGCTGCGCAACCGCTTTTCCACCGCTTCCAGCTTTGCCTGGTCCGGATAAGTGGGAACCTGCTGCGCAGGCTTGCCGCGCCAGGTCTCCGGACTCCATTTCGCCGCCATTGTTTGACCTCTATCCGGGCGTCCACGGGAGCGCCCCAAATCCGTCCGCCGCTCGAAAGCAGCCGGTGCGGTGATCGTGATTACCTAGAAATACCGGCAGACCGTGACAGCCGGTATCGCGAAAGACGGGTCGTATACGCCCGAACTGGTTGATTTTCAACCGCACCGGCCCTTGGCCAGTGCTTAGTTCCTCCCTGGATCAATGGTATTTTGTCAAGCCTGTTCAATATGTTAACCGCACGCCATCGGCCCTTACCAGGTCTGGTATAATGTCGGCGCCGGGGGTTCGGGGACGGCACATCATGGCAAGGATCGGGACCCAAGATCCTATTTTACTGGCGAGCGAAGTGGCGAGGGCAGAACTGGCGCCCGGAGAAGGATTGGTCTGGGCGGATCGGCCCGCTCCTTCGGTACTCGCCGCACGCGAGATGCCTAAGGCCCTCCTCGTGACTGCAGTCATCGTCGTCATGGGGATCTGGGCGTTGAACGACTACCGTTCTCACGAAC
>CAZQLF010000120.1:0-7513 GCA_964594035.1 uncultured Rhodospirillaceae bacterium
GGGCCGGCGGCCCCGACTTCGCGTCATTGGTCGAGGCGGCGCCGAAACTCGCCCACGGCCTGTGGCTCACGCTCTACATTTCCTTCGTCAGTGTCCTGATCGGCGGCGTGATCGCGCTGATCCTGCTGATCGGGCTGATGCTGCCCTGGCCCGCCTTCAAGAAGGGCCTCGTTACCTGGTGCATCCTGTTTCGCGGCACGCCGATGATTGCCCAGCTCTATCTCGTCTATTACGGCGCGGGCGAAATCCACGGGCTGCTCGACAGAGCCCATCTCTGGTGGTTCTTCCGCGAGCCGCTCAATTGCGTGATGTTCACCTTTGTGTTGAACACCTCCGCCTATCAGGCGCGCATCATCCATGGCGCGGTGATCAACCTGCCGCGCGAGCTGAGCGATGCGGCGGCGGCACTGGCGCTCCCCGGGCCCGTGACGCTCTTTCGCATTCTGCTGCCCCAGGCATTGCTGACCGCCCTGCGCCCGCTGGGCAACGAACTCACAAAGATGATCAAGGCCTCAGCGGTGGCGAGCCTCGTCACCGTGTTCGACCTGTTGGGCACGGCGAAGAACCTCTTCATGGAGAGTTTCAATTTCGATTTCTACATCCTGGCGGCGATGATCTATGTGCTGCTGCTGGGCGCGGTCCGCCTTGGTGTCGACGCGGCGGAAAAGCAGCTTTCCCGCCATCTGGCGCCCGCGTCCTGATACGCAAACGTTACTGCCGTCTCAGGCAGCGAGTTCCGCCGTACGCCGGGCCAGCACGCGCGCTGCGACACTGAAGGCGTCGAGTTGCCTGGTGAACGTCTCCTTGCCGCCCAGCTTGGTGCGCTGATTGATGAAAAGCGGCGAGGAGAAATGCCAGGTGTTGCCGCCCGGATTGACCTCGAGGATGTAGAGCTTGCCGCTGCCCGCTTCGCGGATGATGTCGCAGCCCTGCAGCGGCATGCGCGGGAAAGCGCGGGAGGCCTGGCGGGCGAATTCCATGATCTCCTGATCGGCGATGAAGGCGCGGAGATTGGTATAGCCTACCCTGGCCTTGCCCTCGGGATGCTTCGGCTCAATGATTGCCTTTTCTATCACCTCGTCGGGCGCATCGAGCGCCGGACGCTCCACGCCGCTGGCGGCGCGCATGCAATAGAGCGGTTCACCCAGCAGGGTGAGCACCCGCCAGCTTTCCGCATAGACTCCGGTATCGATGAAACTCTGCAGCAGCAACAGCCGCGAGGTGCGTAGCGGGTGATCCTCCGGATACTGCGCCCGGTCGAAATGCGGCAGGCGTCGCGTGCGCTGCAGGCGCACCAGGCCGCCCTTGCCCATCTTGCCCAGATCCGCCGGCTTCAGGATGCAGAACTCGCCCCAATCGGATTCGAGATAGCGCTCGGCGGCGGAGAAATTGGCGGTCAGCGGCGTGCTGATCCCGGTGAGCCGGAACTGGACATATTGCTGGTATTTTGGGACCGGCCGGCTTTCCAGTACGAGGCCGCGCGGAGGCTTGAACTTGCCCAGACCGCCGCTGAAGGCGATCACCAGTGTGGGGTGGCGCCAGTAGGAATCGTCGATGACGTTGGCCTCCTGGTCGATCGTCACCCGGAAGGCATTGATGCGGCCGTCTTCGTCGGCGACCTTGGCCGCGATCTCATCGAAATCCGCGGGATCGAGCGCCTTCGGATTGGCGACGAGTATTAAATTCTTCTGCATCGTTTGTCTGTCGATCGTCTTCCGGCGGCTGGCGCAATGGCCCCGGCAGATAACATGCCGGTGCGGATTTCTCTATAGGGGAGGGGAAAGCGCGCCACGCCCAGGCGCAAGGCGGGCGGCCAGCAGGGTGGGCAGCGCCTTCAGCACGCAGAGGCGGAAGCGATTGTCGCGAATCAGTGGAACGGCCTGGCCGTCGACATCCAACGCGCCGCGCCGCTGGCTGTTTGCCCGCCATTCGCGCTCCAGTTCGCCGCGCTCGCGGCATTGCTTGAAATAGAGGCTCTGCCAGCCAAAATCCCTCGTCTTGCGCATGGGCGCGATCCGCGGCTCATAATCGCTCGTGCGCTGCATAAAGACCGCCCGCGCCCGCAACGGCAAATGCAGCACCTCGACATCGAGAGTTTTGCGCTCCGGTGCCTCTATCCCCAACACCTTGTGGTTTCCCATGTCGAAGCCCACACCGGGCCGGGCGGGCGCGATGACCTTGCTGGCGAAGGGAGCCTCGATAAAGGCGCAACGGCGCTCCGTTACTTCAGTCTGGGCCTCGCCGCCGCGAACCCAGGGCCGATAGGCGGCACGCAGCAGCGACAGCGTCGTACCGCGCTCGACTCCACGCGACTGCACGAAGTTAATCAGCTGCACACGCACGACGTCGGGCGCGAAAGCCGCAAGCACCTGGCGCGCATCGCCCTTGAAGACGAAAAACTCGTCCGCATCGAACGGCGCGATGTAGTCGGCGCCCTGGCTCACCGCCCGCGCTGCCGCTTCGCTGGTCAATCTGCCCTGGTCATAGGGAGCGGTTTCGTTGCGCACGACGTCGATCCGGCCGGTCCAGCGGGCCAGCCGGCGAAGGATCTCGCTGGTGCCGTCGGTCGAACCATCATCGACCACAATCAGCCGTTCGAAGCCGATGGCGAGGTGATAGGTGCAGGTGACGCCGATGATATCGGCAGCGTCGCGTACGCAACACAGACCGAATATCTTCATGCGCGGCGCATCCCCCGGAACCGATCCCGTGGCCGGAATTAACGGCTTTCCGGTACTGATTCGTCAATCGCTTCCGGCGTGCTCTTACCGGACGCTTTCCGCAAGGCTCGGTACCGGTGCACCAGCTCTGCCGTCGCCCAGTGAAACGTGTAGAGGATGGACATCGGCTCGTGCCATTGCCGGCGGGTGATGCGAATGACGGCCCTCTTTCCCATGCGGTCGAGCGGGCGCAGCCGCAGGCGGCGGCCAGCACCATGAATGAGGCGTGCTACGGCCAGCCGAATTCGGGCGAGAGGGGCGCCCCACCGCCAGTCGAGCAGCAAGCGCCGCCGCAAACGGCCGGGCAGGGCGCGTGCGGCTTGCGCTATGAACGCGGCAAAGGTTGATGTTTTCAGGCGCCGACGAATCTCGGTTGTCTGCGTATCGATGGTCATGTGGATTGCCTGGCCGAAGGCGGCGCGGGGAATGCCGGCAGTCTCGACGATGCGGCGCGGAATCGGGCGGTCGTATTTGGTGCCGAGCGACCAGGGCTGCATCTCGGCGGATCTGGTGATGGCGAAAATCGCCGCGGCATTGTTTGCCCCGATCGTCGGCGCATGGACGAAGACGATGCCGGCGCGCAGGCGGAATTCGCGCAGGCCCGCATAACAGGGCTGCAATTCGCGCGGCCGGGCCAGAGAATCCAGAACATCCTGGCGGTCACGGCGCCACAGATCGTCTCCCATGGTGCCGAGAAAGATGACGGCGTTTCGCCAGACCGGCGCGAGACCAGCCATCGGCAACATCGCCCAGCCGCTCGAACCGGCGAGGAACTCGGTATCGGGCCGCTCAGCGCGGTTGCGCCATTCTTTCGGGTCGATTGCGTAGACACTCATGCCGAGGGTTTCTGCGATTGCGCGTCCGCTGTCGGGGAAGTCCGGCCCGGCTTCAAAGGTTATGGCATCGCGGAGACCGGCTTCGGCCGCGAGCACGCTGATGGCCGGCGAATCGTAGCCCGCCGATATGGTGGTGGCGCAGCGCAATTCGTGCCGGCGCGCCGGGTCGCGCGCGTTGCGAAGCAGGCGGGCAATGCCCTCAGCCAACTGCGCGCGATAAGCCGCGAAGTCCCGCGGCGCAGGCAATGTCGGGCGAATGCGCGTCGCGACGGCCAGTTCGCTGTCGACAAGAAGATCGGTCGCGGCATGCAGCAGCAATCTGGAACCGCCCGCGGTCGGCAGTTCTGCCGGCTCGCTGCCGGTGATTCCCCGCCGCTGCAGCTGCAACAGATCGCGGTGATAGAAGGGATAGCCAAGATCAGGTGTCTCGCCGGACATGGCCAGCACGAAGGCCAGAGAGTTCGATACCCACATCCGGTCGCCCTTCGTGAGCGAGACCAGCGATTCATGGGTGTGGCCGGGCGCAACAAAGCGGGCATGGCCGGCCTCCCAACATCCGCCCGTGCCCATGGTCGTACAAGACGCGGCGAAGCCGAAATCTGAAAACGGTCCGTCCCACACGCCTTCGAAAAATCCGCCATCCCTCGTTTCGACAAGCGGACCATGGCAGACAACGATTTCGGAGGAGCCACGCCACAGTTCGGCACACCAGGCGAGCGGCGGCAGCCTCTCGCTCGGGGCGAAGATGAAGTTCGTCACCGGCGGGCGCCGGACGCGGCTCGCCACCAGTCGACGAGATGGCGAAGCCCCTCCGCCAGGTCGGTCTCAGCTGTGAAGCCGAGAAGGCTCCTGGCCCGCGTCGTATCGGCCAGGCGCCGTTGTACCGGGCTGATGCGACGCGCCGACGCATACTCGATCTGGACGGAGCGGCCCATGGCCGCAATCAGTGTCCGCGCCAGGTCGTTGAGACTCGTTTCAACCCCACTTGCAACGTTGAAGACCTCACCCGGTGCATCCGCCGATGCCGCAAGCAGGAAGGCGCGGGCAACGTCGCCGACATAGACAAAGTCCATTGTCTGTTTGCCATCGCCGAAGATCACCGGCGGCCGGCCGGCCTCGATCTCGCGCATCCAGCGCACGAGCACTTCGGTATAGGCCCCCTCAGTATCCATGCGGGGCCCATAGACGTTGAACGGCCTGAGCGCGACGTAGTCGAGGCCGTACATCGCACGAAACGACGCCAATAGCCCTTCATTGAAGCTCTTGGCAGCGCCGTAGAGCGTGTCGTTGTTGTGGGGGTGATGGTTCTCCGGTGTAGGGAACCGGTCGGCCATGCCGTAGACCGAGGCGGAAGAGGCGGCGATCACGCGCTTGATCTTCGCGGCGATGGCGGCCTCCAGCACATTGAAGGCCCCGTCGACCATTACCTCCAGAGCCTGGCGCGGGTGCTCGGCGCACTGCGTCAGGCGGATGGCGGCCAGGTGAAACAGGAAGTCGATGCCCCGGCTTGCATCAGCGAGCAGGTCGCGGTCGCGAATATCGCCTTCGATCAGCCGCAATCGTCCGCTCGCAGCCGCACTGGCGAGATCGCTTCGGCGGCCGCGGCTGAGATTGTCGATGACCCGCAGTTCCGCAACACCTGCTTGCAGAAGAAGATCAGCGAGATGAGAGCCGATCAGCCCGGCACCGCCGGTGACCAGAACGCGCGTGCCTCGCAGCAGGCTCATTCAACGGGCACCCGTGGCGAAGACGCGGTCTTGTGTATCCAGCCGAACGAGGCTGCCGCCTTTCGCCAGGGACTCGCTCGCTGCCTCCAGAAGCTCGATGACCCGCAGGGCCGCTCTGCCGGCAGCAAGCGAGCCTTCCTTGCGTTCAATGCGGGCAAGGAAGTGATGAGTCATCATGGCCAGCGGCTCGCCCTCTGGCAGTGCGATTGCCGATGGGGCCGTCCGCTCTCTGGCATTCGACCTGTCCGTCCGCCACAGCTTCGTGGGCTGGAGATCATCGAACACCAATGCGGCCTTCGTGCCGCCGATCTCGACGCGCCGCTGCTTTTGCCCTGCCGCCCAATCGACGTGTATCTGGGCGACCAGGGCGTCGCTGCAATGGACGGAGAGCGCGGCGCGCGACGGCGAACCGGACGATGTCCCGCCGGCTTCGCTCACACGAACCGCCCGCGCGGCGCCAGGAAAAAGAAAGTCGAGGATGGAGATGTCGTGGGCGGCCAGATCCCATAAAACGTCGGCATCGTGCCGGGACCCGGCGGCGTTGGTGCGCCAAGAGCTGTATTCGCGGACATGCCCGAGTGTCCCTTGCGCCAGCGCTGACTGAATCTCCCGCACGGCCGGGCTGTGAAGATATGTGTGGTCCACCATCAGGACGAGGCGCCGGCGGCGCGCGCACTCGATCATGGCAAGGGCAGCCTCGCTGGAGAGCGCCATCGGCTTTTCCACCAGCACATGCTTGCCTGCCTCCAGTGCGGCCGAGGCCTGGACAAAATGCTCGCCGGCAGGGGTGGCGATGACGATAGCGTCGAGCATCGGATCGGCGACAAGCCTGCGCCAGTCGCGCACGATTGCGGCGCGAGGATGGTCCTTCGCCGCCGGGATAAGCCTGTCGGTGGAAAGGTCGCAAATGGCGCGAAGCTCGCAACCGGCTTCGCGCGCAAGGCAACGGGCAAGCTTGGGACCCCAATACCCGTAGCCGATCAGACCGACGCGGATCAATTCCCCCTCGCTTCCAGGCCAACTGCTTATCCCAGAAATTCGCATGGGAATTTCCGGGGCAGGACACCGGGCGCCCACGCTTAGCATCGATAACGAGGGCGAATCAAACGATCCGCACCGGCGGCGGGGCGATTCCATCATCTGGCGGCTGGCCCCGTGCCTGGCTAGAATTTGGGGTGACGGGGGATTTGAGGGGGGACCGTGGATTTCGTGCTCACGGCCGATGTCGACTGGGCGTCGGAAGACTGCATTGAGAACTTCCTGCAAATCGCGGCGCGGTTTTCGATCAGGCCCACGGTCTTTCTCACCCATGAGAGCGAGATCCTGAAACGCGCCCATGCCGCAGGCAGCGTGGAGCTCGGCATTCACCCCAATTTCCTTGCCGGATCCGATCACGGCGCCGACCTAGTGTCGGTGATCGATTGTGTCCTGCGGCTGGCGCCGGGAGCGGCGGCGGTGCGGGCGCACCGCTACATCGGCTCAGCGGAAATCTCGGCGCTGCTCGCGGCGCGAGGACTCACTATCGATAGCAACCTCTGCCGCCATCTGGCCGTCGGGATCGCGCCAGAGACTTTGCCAACTGGCTCAGTACGCCTGCCGGTGTTCTTTGAGGACGACATTCACTGGACGGAAGGCCATGGATGGGAGTTCGGGAATTATCGGCACGCCTTCTTCTCACCCGGACTCAAGGTGCTGAATTTTCACCCCTTCTTCGTCACGCTGAACGTCCCCGATGCCACATTCTACCAGCGCCATAAACAGCACATTCGCACGCTGACGAAGCAGCAGGCCGTCCAATTGATCCATCGCGGGGACGGCGCGCGCAGCTTTCTCATCGAGGCAATTACCGCGGTGCAGGCGGCGGGACATCGGTTCGTGACGCTTGGAGAGCTTGCCGACGGATTGAAGGAGCGAGGTCAGAAGGAGGCGGCACGGCCGGCTGGACCGCTCGCCGCGCCGATCTAGTCCATGGAGTTGCTCGGCGACATCAAGGCGCTGTTGGCGAAACTCAGTCGTGAAATGCGGGAGAAGTACCGCCGCCACGTTTCCGCTGGCGATCTGCTGACGGACCGCTGGGAAACGGCACGCAGCCTGGGCTTCGGCGAAGGCAGCTCTTGTTATGACAATGTGCTGGTTCTGGGCGACGTCACCGTGGGCAAGCATTGCTGGATCGGGCCGAACGTCATCCTGGATGGCTCCGGCGGTCTTACCATTGGCGATCACGTCGACG
>CAZQLF010000121.1:0-7488 GCA_964594035.1 uncultured Rhodospirillaceae bacterium
GACCCAGATGGAGCGCGTGCTGGGCTATATCGACCGCGGCAAGAGTGAAGGCGCCAAGCTCGTCTTCGGGGGAAATCGGGCGCGCAACGAGACGGGCGGCTATTACATCGAGCCGACCGTGTTCGACCAGGTCGACAACAAGATGGCAATCGCCCAGGAGGAGATCTTCGGGCCGGTGCTCTCGACCATCACCTTCAGGAGCCCGGAAGAGGCGGTGAAGATCGGCAATGACACGATTTATGGGCTGGCCGCTGCGGTCTGGACAAAGGACATCACCAAGGCGTTCAAGACGGCCCGGGCCTTGCGTGCCGGCGTGGTGTGGGTGAACTGCTTCGACAACGGCCATATCAGCTCGCCCTTCGGCGGCTTCAAGCAGTCGGGCTTCGGCCGCGACAAGTCGCTTCACGCCATGGACAAGTACACCGAGATCAAGACGACCTGGGTGCATATCGGCCAGTAACATCGTTTATCAAGGCGACGGAACGGGGAGGCGGTGCCTCCCCGCTTTGCTGTGTTGCTCCCGCCGCTTGAACGCGCAAAACTCGTTTTAAGGGGACGGTAGCGAACAACGGGCCAACGTTAATACGAACGCGACAGGGGATCCGAGTCCAATGCAGGGACAGGGTGCCGGTGCCGGGCCGCGAGGGGGCGGGCCACGCCGGAGGCAGGCGGGATGAAAGCGCTGCTCGCCATCAGCGACTTCATCGATGCCGTGAACGAGCGTTTCGGGCGCATCGCCAATTGGTGCGTTTTACTGGCCTGCCTGATCAGCGCCGGCAACGCACTCGTGCGCTACGGGTTCAGCTTCAGTTCCAATGCCTGGCTCGAGATCCAGTGGTACCTGTTCGCCGCGATGTTCATGCTCGGCGCGCCCTACACGCTGAAAATGAACGAGCATGTGCGCGTCGACATCGTGTACGGCAATGTGCCGCCCAAGGTTCAGCTCTGGATCGACCTTCTGGGCGGCATCTTCTTCCTGATGCCGGCCGTCATCATCATCGGCTGGATGAGCTGGCCGATCTTCGTCGATTCCTTCGTCAGCGGAGAGGTATCCAACAACGCCGGCGGGCTGATCCGCTGGCCGGTCAAGCTGTTCCTGCCGCTGGGCTTCTTCCTGCTGGCGCTTCAGGGCCTCTCGGAAATCATCAAGCGCATCGCTGCGCTGACCGGGCACCGCGCCATCATCGCCGAATACGAGAAGCCGCTGCAGTGATCACCTTCAACATGCTGGCGCCCCTCATGTTCGGGGGACTGATCGTCTTCATGCTGATCGGTTATCCGGTGGCGTTTTCGCTGGCTGCCGTCGGCCTGCTGTTCGGCGGGATTTCCATCTGGCTGGGTTACTTCCAGATTTCGTTCCTGCAGGCGCTCCCCGAACGCGTCTTCGGCATCATGTCCAACGACCTGCTGCTGGCCATTCCCTTCTTCACTTTCATGGGCTGCATTCTCGAACGCTGCGGCTTGGCGGAAGACTTGCTGGAAGGGGCGGGGCAGTTGTTCGGGCCCGTACGTGGCGGGCTTGCCTATGCCGTCATCATCGTCGGCGCGATCCTGGGCGCCATCACCGGCACGGTCGCCGCCTCGGTGATCGCCATGGGCCTCATCTGCCTGCCCATCATGATGCGCTACGGCTATGACATGAAGATCGCTACCGGCGTCATCGCGGCGTCGGGCACCATCACGCAGCTCATCCCGCCGTCGCTGGTTCTCGTCGTGCTGGCCGACCAGCTCGGCCGTTCGGTGGGCGACATGTATGCCGGCGCCATCGGCCCCAGCATCATCCAGGTGGTGCTGTTCTGCATCTTTATCGCGATCGTCAGCATCTTCCGGCCCAGCCAGGTGCCGGCCTTGCCGCCGGAGGCGCGAACCCTGCGCGGCTGGGCGCTGCTGCGCACCTGCCTCTGGGGCATGGTGCCTTCGCTGATCCTGATCTTCCTCGTCTTGGGTACGATCCTGCTCGGTCTCGCCACCCCAACCGAGGGCGGAGCCATGGGCGCCGTCGGCTCGCTGGTGCTGGCGGCGCTCCACCGGCGCCTGACCTGGAAGCTCACCTACCAGGGCATGGCGACGACCATGCGGATCACCGCGATGGTGGTCTATATCCTGATCGGCTCCAGCGTGTTCAGCCTGGTCTTTCGCGGCGTCGACGGCGATCTGTGGCTGGAGAACATGCTGACGGCGCTGCCCGGCGGGGCGGTGGGCTTCCTCATCGTCGTCAACATCTTCGTCTTCTTCCTGGCGTTCTTCCTCGATTTCTTCGAGATCGCCTTCATCATCATTCCGCTGCTGGCGCCGGTGGCGACCAAGCTCGGCATCGACCTCATCTGGTTCGGCGTGTTGCTGGGCGCCAACATGCAGACCTCGTTCATGCATCCGCCGTTTGGCTTCGCGCTGTTCTATCTGCGCGGGATCGCGCCGCCCTCGGTCAAGAGCTCGCAAATTTACTGGGGCGCCATTCCCTGGGTGGGGCTGCAGCTTGTGCTCTGCGCCATTCTCGTTTTCTTCCCCGCCAGCGTGACCTATTTCATACCCGGCACCAGCCTGGGCAAGGCGCCGGCCATCGATATTCAGATGCCGGCACCCGAGCCCGACGAGGGCGCGCCGGCCCAGATCAATATCCAGTAGCCGCCAGAAAAACCCCGCCTTCCGGCGGGGTTTGCTCTCCAACAGAGAAAGCGATCAGCCCTTCTTGGCGGATTTCGCGTAGACAAAATTATCGAAGCTGTTCTCGGCGACGCGGAACCAGAGGTATTGGTCGTCGCGGAACGGCTTCCAGGCGTCGTAAATTTTCTTGAACTTGGCATTGGCTGCGGCCGTCTCGTCATAGAGCTGGAAGGCAGCGGTGTAGCTCGCCTCCATCACTTCCTTGGTAAAGGGGCGAAGGACGGTGCCGCCGGCCACCAGGCGGCGCAGCGCCGGCATGTTCTCCGTGTCATACCTCGCCACCATCGTCACGTTGGCCTCCGCGGCGGCGGCTTCCAGAATCGATTGATAGCTCGGCGGCAACGACTTCCACTTGTCCATATTGACGTAGAGGGAAAGCTGCGGCCCGCCTTCCCACCAGCCCGGGTAGTAGTAGTACTTGGCAACCTTGTAGAAGCCGAGCTTCTCGTCGTCATAGGGGCCGACCCATTCTGCGGCATCGATGGTGCCTTTTTCCAGAGCCGGATAGATGTCGCCGCCGGCGATCTGCTGGGTGACGACGCCGAGCTTGGCCAACACCTTGCCGGCGAAACCGCCGATGCGGAACTTCAGGCCCTTGAGGTCGTCGACGGAATTGATCTCCTTGCGGAACCAGCCACCCATCTGGGCGCCCGTATTGCCAGCGGGGATCTGATAGATGTTGTAGCCGGCGAAGAACTCCCGCATCAGTTCGAGCCCGCCGCCAAAATACATCCAGGCATTCTGCTGGCGCGCGTTCAGGCCGAAGGGGATGGCGGTGTCGAAGGCGAAGGTCGGGTCCTTGCCGACGTAGTAGTAGCTCGCCGAATGGCCGCATTCGACGGTGCCGTTCTGGACTGCATCCAGCACCTGCAGGCCGGGCACGAGTTCGCCGGCGGCGAAGGTGCGGATTTCGAACTTGCCGTCGGTGGCGCTGGCGACGCGCTTCGAAATCGTGTCGGCGGCGCCAAAGATCGTATCCAGGCTTTTGGGAAAGCTGGACGCGAGGCGCCACTTGCCCTCGGGCTGGCTGTCGGCAATGGCCGGTTTGAGAAAGCTTGAAGCGAGCGTGGTGATGGCGGCGGCGCTAACCGCCGCACCACTAAGGAACTTCCTGCGTTTCATCCGGTGATATCCCCCGTGCTAAAGCGTGATGACAGACGCCTGGGCCCCGCGAGCAGGGCTTGTCGCAAATCAGGTTAGAGAGGCGAGATTGGCCGCGCAAGTCCGGGCCACCCTTGCAGCTCGCGGCGCGATAGCCAACCAGGTCGCAAGATAGCAAGATCACCGGCACGGCTGGGGGTGGCGTTTCGCGTCCGCAGACACCTATCCTGCGGCCCATCAGGAGGACGACCCAATGAGCGTTGCAGATCCCAATCGCGTGATCGTGACGGGGGAGAACCCGTTCATTCGGCTTAGCGAGAACGATGGCGACCCCAACAAGACGGATGCAAGTTTCTGGCGCATCATTTTCAGCCCTGCCGGAATGGGGCACGTTCTGTATCTCAAAAGCGAGTTGACGGAAAATCACTGGCGCATCTATTCGGATAACGCTGCGATGGCGCGGTGGCTGCAATCCACTGTTCAAGGAATGCTTAATTCCGAGACCGCAGACACGACGATACCGGTGCTTGACGCCCGGTTCACCAAATCGGGGGATGCGCGCAATTCCTGGACCGAGGAAGTCGTATCCCAGAAGGACAAGATCATCCTCACCTGGGATCAGATTGGGGATCCCCTCCTCATACATACACAGCCCAACGCGATACCGGGGCGTCGTTACGGCGTCTGCACTGTCCTTGTCCCGGCACTGGGCGCGCGTCTGTCCCTCAACGGGAAGCAGGCAGCGGGCCGGCCATGGCCGCGGGAGCGCGAAGGGCGGCCATTCAGCACATGTGCATTGGCGTTTTCCGAAAGTTGGACAGAAAACCGATAGCCGGTCTTGTCTTGGCTTAGCGGGCCGCGACAACGCGGCGCGCTAGATTTCCTCTTCCAGATCCATCTTCGCCCAACCTTCCGCGCCGAAGGCTTCCAGCGGGCGGAAGCGGGTCTTGTAGGCCATCTTGCGGCTCGCTTCGATCCAGTAGCCCAGATAGACGTACGGCAGGCCGCGTCGCTTTGCTTCCTCGATCAGCCGCAGCACGATATAGCTGCCCAGGCTGTTCGCGGCAGGTTCCGGGTCGAAGAAGCTGTAGACGGCGGAAAGCCCGTCGGCGGACCGGTCCACCAGGCAACAGCCGACGAGGTCGCTGCCCGCATTGCGCAGTTCCATCACGCCGCTGTCGATGGGGGTGTCTTCCACCATGGAGCGGTAGTCGGCAAAGCCCATGCCGGCCATCTCGCCATCGCCATGCCGGCGCGCGAGGTAGCGCACGAACAGGGCAAACTGCTCCGTGGTCGCTCGCGCGGGCCGGATCGATACCGAGAGTTCGGCGTTGCGTTTGGCAACGCGCCGCAGCGACTTGCCGGGTTTGAAGTGCGTCGCCGGCACGCGCACCGGGATGCAGGCCTGGCAGCCATGGCAGGCCGGGCGATAGGCGACGGCGTGGCTGCGGCGAAAGCCGGCGCGGGAAAGAAGGTCGTAATTCTCGGGTGCATCTGGTCCGGAAAGCTCCGTCACCAGCTTGCGTTCGCGCCGCCCTGGCAGATAGGGGCAGGGGGCTTCCCGGGTCAGCAGGAAGGTCAGCGGCCGCGTGCGGCTTTGGACGGTCACGGCAGCCTCAGGCAGCCGGCATGGCCGGCGCGATCAGCCGGGCACCCAGGGTATGCCGGACCACCACGACGCCAGAGAGGTAGTCGTGCACGGTTCGCCGGCGATGGTTGAAACACGCCACCAGCAGGATGAGCGAACCCGTGAACGCCAGCGTGGCATAGAACAGCGCCGCCATCAGGAATCCCTGCCAGACATCCGGCAGGTCGCCTTCCCAGGTGCGAACCTCGAGGTCGAAGAGGCGCATACCCAGGGTTGCGTGCTGGCGGCCGCCCACCTGCAGCGCATGATAAATCAAGGGAAGCAGGGCGAGAGCGACTGGAACCAGGGGCAGCAGCAGGCCGAAAGAGAGGATGCCGAGGAAGGTCAGGGCGAACCAGCCAGCGATGACCAGCACGCCGATGACCACGCAGTCGAAGGCGTAAGCGGCCATGCGGCGCCAGATCAGGCCGTCATAAAGCTCCGGATGCGCCAGGGGATCGGGGGGCGTCCCCCTCCAGCCATAGAGGTCGGGTAACTGCGGCACGGGCGATCCTCGCCAAACACTCCAGACCAAATCGAAAGCGCATAAGAATTGGCCCCGGCCGGCCTTGAGCGCAAGGGGTTCGTGCCTGGTCCGGGGCAACTATCCCAGCGCTGCACTCAATTCTGCCAGCAAATCGGCCTCATCTTCCACACCCACCGACATGCGGATCAGCCCGTCACCGATGCCAAGCTGGCTGCGCACCTCGGCCGGGAGCGAGGCGTGGGTCATGATTCCCGGGTGCTCGATCAGGCTCTCCACGCCGCCCAGGCTCTCTGCCAGCGAAAAGATTTCACAGCGCTCCAGGAAGCGGGTGGCATCGTCCAGGGTGCCCTTCAGCACCACGGTGACCATGCCGCCGAAGGCATCCATCTGGCGCCTGGCGAGCTCGTGTTGGGGGTGACTGGGCAGGCCCGGATAGATGACCTTGGCCACCTTCGGGTGTTTTTCCAGAAAGCGGGCAATTGCCATGGCGTTCTGGCAGTGCCGCTCCATGCGCAGGGCCAACGTCTTGAGTCCACGCATGGCAAGGAAACTGTCGAACGGCCCGGCGATCGAGCCGATGGCATTCTGCAGAAAAGCAAGCCGCTCGCGGATATCGGCGTTTTCGCCGACCACCAGCATGCCGCCGACGATGTCCGAATGGCCGTTCAGGTATTTTGTTGCCGAATGCATGACGATGTCGAAGCCATGCTCCAGCGGCCGTTGCACCCAGGGGCTGGCAAAGGTGTTGTCGCACACGGTCATGATGCCGCGCTTCCTGGCGATGGCAGCGACAGCCGCGAGGTCCACCAGTTTCAGCAGCGGATTGGTCGGCGTCTCGACCCAGATCAGCTTTGTCTCGGGTTTGATCGCCGCTTCGAGATCGCCGGTGTTCGTCATGTCGACAAAGGTGAATTTGTGCCCCGCGGAACGCTGGCGCACGCGTGTGAACAGGCGCCGGCTGCCGCCATAGAGATCGTCCATGGCGATGATGTGCGAACCGGCATCCAGCAGCTCGAGCGCAGTCGCGGTCGAGGCCATGCCGGAGGCAAAGGCGAAACCCGCTGAACCGCTTTCGAGGTCGGCAACGCAGGCTTCGTAGGCCATGCGCGTGGGATTCTGGCTGCGCGCATAGTCATAGCCCTTATGCACGCCCGGGCTCGTCTGCACATAGGTCGAGGTTGCATAGATCGGCACCATCACGGCGCCGGTGGTGGGATCGGGCGATTGCCCGGAATGGATGCTGCGCGTGGCAAAGCCGCGGCGATTCTGCTTTTTCATGGGAATCCTCAGGCGATGCTGCGCCGCAGATGGTTCAACAGGTCGATGCGCGTGACGAGGCCGAGAAACTCGCTGCCATCCAACACCAGCGCCGCAGGGTCGCGGCGGAAGATTTCGGCCAGGCGGGACAGGGGAGTGCTCGCCTGCACGGTCTCGACCTTGCGGGTCATGGCGGAGGAAACGGGTTCGCGATAGCGGTCGGCATGGTCGTAGAGCGCCAGCAGCAGATCGGACTCATCGATGATGCCAACGACCTTGCCCCCGTCGAGAACGGGAAGCTGGGAAATCTCGTAGAGCTTCATGCGCTGATAGGCAATCAGCAGGCTGTCCT
>CAZQLF010000122.1:0-7444 GCA_964594035.1 uncultured Rhodospirillaceae bacterium
GCGCAGTGCCGGCTACAGTGCGGGCAAGGCCGGCATGACCGGGATGATGCGCGCGCTCGCCATTGAAGTTGCGGCCAAGGGCATCACCGTCAATTCGGTGGGCCCCGGCTGGGTTGCCACCGCTTCGCAAACCGCGCACGAGAAAGTGGCGGGACGTCACACGCCGATCCGGCGCTCCGCCACGCCAGCTGAGATCGGCCATGTGGCAGCGTTCCTCGCCAGCGAAGAGGCGAGCTACATCACCGGCCAATTGATCGTCGTCGATGGCGGCAATTCCATCCAGGAAAACAAGGGACCGGAGAAAGGCTATTACTAGAAGGGCTATTACTGATGGTTGACGTAGCGGCCTGGCGCGGCAAGAGCGTGCTCATCACCGGCGGCGCCGGCGGCATGGGCCTGGCCTTTGCCCAGCGCTACCACGAAGCGGGTGCGCGTCTTGCGCTGGCGGATATCGATCAGGCCCGATTGGACGAAGCCATGAGGACGTTCGCGCCCGATTGCCTTGCCATCCGCAGCGATGTGACCAAGGTTGGCGACTGCGAGCGCATGGTGGCCGAGACGGTGGCGCGCTTCGGGCGCCTCGACCTTCTCATCAACGCGGCCGGCATCTGGGTCGAAGGGCCGGCGGAGGAGATGACCGAGGCGATGTGGGACCGCTGCATCGACATCAACCTCAAGGGCACGTTCTTCGCCTGCCGTCATGCGATTTCAGCACTGGAGAAAACCGGCGGGGCGATCATCAACATTGCTTCCGACGCAGGTCTGATGGGCAGCAAGGGTGCCTCGATCTATTGCGCCTCCAAGGGGGGCGTGGTGTTGCTGACCAAGGCGCTGGCCCTCGAACTGGCGCCGCGGGGCGTGCGCTGCAACGCTGTCTGCCCCTGCGATGTCGATACCCCGATGATCGAGTACCAGGCGAACACCTTTGGCAAAGGCGATCCGGCGGCCTACAAGCGCGCGCTATTGACCATTTATCCGCAAGGGCCGCGGGCGCGCTTCGCCACTGCCGGTGAGATCGCCGAATTCGTCTTTGCCGTCTCTTCGCCCGGCCTGGCGCCGCTCACCGGGGCGTGCCTCTCCATCGATTTCGGCACGACCGCGGGGCGCTAAAGGGTCGCAAGCGACCGCCCCCTCACCCCAACCCCCTCCCTCAAGGGGGCGAGGGCGATGACTGAAGGTCGCTAAGGCGCTGGCGGAACGAAGGCGGCACTCGCATCATCCTGCGCGCCCAGCAAATGGCCGATCATCGCCAGGGCGATCTCGCGCTCGCCCATGATGACAAAATCCGCGCCGAAGCCTTTCAGGTAGTCCACTTCCGCATCGGAGTGGGCGCGGGCCAGGATCTCCAGCATCGGGTTCACGGATCGGGCCTGTTCGACGATCTCGCCGGCTTCGAATGCGTTGGGAATCGCAACCACCAGCCAACGCGCCCGCGCAATATTGGCGGCCTTGGCAACCGGCGGCGAGGCCGCGTTGCCGGTGAGCACCTCGATTCCCTTTGTCTTCAGAGCTGCCGTGGCCTCGGCACGGTCCTCGATCACCAGCAGCGGCCGGCCGGCGGCGAGCAGGGCTTCGCCCACGAGGCTGCCGACGCGGCCATAACCGACCAGCACGGCATGATCCACCAACTGCGTCGGAGTCAACTCCACGCGGCTCGCCGCCGGCTCGCCCGCCGGTGTGCCGGCGTGTTTGTCGTGCTTCTGCAGCCAAGGCAGTAGCCTGTCGAGAGTGCCAAAGAGAAAGGGGTTCACCAGGATCGAGAGGATCGCGCCGGCCAGGATGTATTCGCGCGCCTCGCCCGGCAAAAGTTTCAGATCGATGGCGAGGTTCGAGAGGATGAAAGAGAACTCGCCGATCTGGGCAAGGCTCGCGGCCATGGTGACCGCCGTGGTCATGGGCCGGCGGAGGATCAGGGCAATGCCGAAGGGTGGGATCGACTTGCCGACGGTGACGATCAGGAATGTCGCCAGGATTGGGATGGGGTGGGCGAGCAGGATGCGCGGATCGAACAGCATGCCCACCGAAACGAAAAAGAGCACGGCAAAGGCATCGCGCAGCGGCAAAGATTCCGCCGCCGCCTGGTGGCTGAGCGGCGATTCGCTGAGGATCATGCCGGCGAAGAACGCACCCAGCGCAAAGGAGACGCCGAAGAGTTCGGCGGAGCCATAGGCAACGCCCAGCGCCGTCACCAGCACGGCGAGGCGGAACAGCTCGCGCGAGCCGGTGTGCACGACATAGTGCAGCAGCCACGGAATGAACCGGCGGCCCACCACCAGCATCAGGATCACGAAGGCAGCGATCTTGCCCAGCGTTACCGCCAGCGCCACCAGGATCTCCTGCAGATCCGACATGTCGACGGTGGCGCCGGTACCGGGCGGCCCTGCGCCCACCAGGCCGGCAAAGGCCGGCAGCAGGACGAGCACCAGCACCATGGCGAAGTCTTCGACCACCAGCCAGCCGACGGCAATGCGCCCGCGTTCGGTTTCGATCAGGCGGCGGTCCTGGAGGGCGCGCAGCGTGACGACGGTGCTCGCCACCGACAGGGCGAGGCCGAAGACGACGCCCGATTCCACCGGCCAGCCGAGCAGCAAGGCGAGCCCCAGCCCCAGCGCCGTGCCGAAGCTCATTTGCAGCACCGCGCCCGGCACGGCGATGGCCCGGACCGCCAGCAGATCCTTGAGCGAGAAATGCAGACCGACCCCGAACATCAGCAGCACGACGCCGATTTCCGCCAGCTCGCCGGCTATCCCCTGATCGGCGACGTAGCCCGGCGTGAAGGGACCGACAACCACCCCGGCCAGCAGATAGCCAACAAGGGGCGACACGCGGAAGCGATGGGCAATCGTCCCCAGGACGAAGGCCAGAACCAGCGCCGCGACAATCGTCGTCACCAGGCTCGTGGAATGATCCATGGCCGCCCTCGAATTCGGGAACCTACAGCTTTACCCGATGCTTGCGGACCGGCACAACCACGCCACCCGTCGTCTGCCAAGCGGGCCTTGTTTTCGGCGCGCCGTTTTCATAAGGGCCCGCCTTGCGACGCCGGTGAGCTTCAAGAGGATGTGCGTGTGATTATCTCATAGCGGCACCATGAGGGAATCCGGCCGGCCGCAAGAGAGCCAACCTGGCCTCCCCATAGGCAGGGGCGAGTTGGTGCTGTAGTCTGACAATTAAGGGCTGCCGTGGGCGATGCCCTGAAAGGGCCCGCCGGCAGCCTGGACGGTGGGGGCCGGCGATGAGCGAGCCTGGAACAAAGCGCGAGAGTGGCGCGCCGATACGCCCGTTGCGTGCCGCCCTTATTTATTCCGCGCTGGCGGGTATCTGGGTCGTCCTTTCCTCCTTCACCGACAGCCTGATCCTTGAGCGCAGTCCCGAGAGCGAACTGATCATCGAGGTCGCCAAGGGCGTCGGCTTCGTGCTCGTGACCGGCGGGCTTCTTTTTTTCATCCTTGCCCGCATGCGCCGGCGCCTGGACGCAGCGCAAGCCTCACTTGAAGAGAGCCGTCATCGCAGTGAGGCGGAGACCCGGCGGGTCGAACGCATGGCGAAGATCGGCCACTGGGTCTGGCGGCCCTCGCCCGGCGACTTCGACTGGGCGGGCGGAAGCTCCGAATATTCCGAGGCGGCGGCGGCCATCTTCGGCGTCAGCCCGGCGCAACTGGCGACCACCGTCCGCGAGTACATCGATCGCTTCGTCCATCCCGAGGATCGCCTGCGCGTCGCCCGCTATCTCTCCGATCCGGCGCAGAGCGAGCGCAGCATGGCGGTGGCCGAGTACCGGATCCTGCGCGCCGATGGCGAAGTCCGCACGATCTACGAGGTCACCGAAACCGTCGGCGATGTTGCCGACGGCACCCGCTTCTGGCAGGGCACCGTGCAGGACGTGACCGACATGCGCCGGGTCGAGGCCGACCTTGTCTCCAGCGAGGCGCGGTTTCGCGACTTTACTGCCGTGGCCTCGCAATTCCAGTGGGAGATCGACGAAAAGGGCCGCATCGTCAACTACTCGGGCCAGCCTTGCGAGCTGATGCCTCTCAATGCCGAGGGCATCATCGGCCGTACCTTCCGCGAAATGGCGGACGTCAATGCAGGCATCAGCGAGAGCGATTGGGAGGCTTTCGGTAAACTGATTGCCACGCGCGCACCCTTCCAAGATTTTCCCTACACAGCTCGGCTGGCCAATGGGCATGTCGAGTATCGGCGGGCGAGCGCACGGCCGATCTTCGATGAAGAAGGTAAATTCAAGGGCCATCGCGGCGTCACCCGCGATGAGACCCGCGAGGTCGAGGCGCGCAAGCGCGCCCAGGCCGCCGAGGAACTGCTGGCGCGCGCCATCGAGAGCATCGGCGACGGGTTTGCAATCTATGACGCCAGCGACCGGCTGGTGATGATGAACAGTAAGTTCCACGAATCCTTTGGCAAAAGAGTGCCGGGCGATCCGACCGGCAAGACCTTCGAGGAGCTGGTGCGGGCCGATATCGCCGAGGGCTATTACCCGGAGGCCGTCGGCCGCGAGGAAGCCTTTGTCACCGAGCGGCTCTCGGCTCACCGGCGCTCCGGCCATGTGATGATCTTCCGCAATTCACAAAGCCGCTGGATCCAGGCGCGCGACCAAGTGCTGCCCGACGGAACCACGGTCGCGATCCGCACCGACGTCACGGAGCTTGCCGAACGCGATCAGGCCTTGCGTGCGAGCCAGGCCAGCCTGGTGGCGGCCCAGCGCATCGCCCGGATGGGAAGCTGGGAATTCGATCTCGACAGCCTGGAGGATTTCAACGCCAATGCGCTGCGCTGGTCCGACGAGGCCTATACGATATTTGGCGTCGATCGCTCGGTCCCGGTCACCAACGCGCTATTCCTGCGACTGGTGCCGCCGGAGGATCACGCGCTGATTCATAGCGCCATGCACCGGGCGATCGCCGAAGGCGTCACCTATGACGTCGAACATCGCGTGATTAAGGGCGATGGCAGCGAGATCATCCTCCATGACCTGGCCGAGGTGGTCCGCGATCCCGTCACGGGCCGCCCGCAGAAAATGGTGGGCACGATCCAGGACGTGACCGCGCTTAAGCGCACCGAGGAAGCCCTGCGCCAGGCACAAAAGATGGAGGCCGTCGGTCAACTGACCGGCGGCATCGCCCACGATTTCAACAATCTGCTGATGGTGGTCGGCGGCAATCTCGAGCTGCTGGCCGAGGGGCTGCCGGAAGAGGAGCAGCGGCTGCGCCGCTTCGCCACCTCGGCACTGGAGGCGGTCACGCGAGGCGGCCAGTTGACCCAGCGCCTGCTCGCCTTTGCCCGGCGCCAGAAGCTCCAGGCCGAGCCAACCGATTTGAACCGGCTGATCGGGAATCTCGTCCCGCTGCTGCATCGCGCGTTGGGCGAACAGATCACTGTGGAGACCGCGCTCGCCGGCAAAGTGTGGCTCGCCATGGCGGACGCAAGCCAGGTCGAGAGTGCCGTGCTGAACCTGGCGGTCAACGCACGCGATGCCATGCCCGATGGCGGCCGGCTGCTCATCCGCACCGAGAATCTGCATCTTGAGCAGGCAAACGCTACCGGCAGCGACGGACTTCCCGCAGGCGACTACGTGCGCATCAGTGTGATCGACAACGGCCAGGGTATGCCGGCCGAGGTGAGGCAGCGGGCTTTCGAACCCTTCTTCACCACCAAGGGTGCCGGCCGCGGCACAGGGCTTGGCCTCAGCATGGTTTATGGCTTCGTCAAACAATCGGGTGGCCATGTCGCGATCCAGAGCGAGGTTGGCCGCGGCACCACCATCCAGATCCTGTTGCCCCGCGATGCCACCACGGCGACGGCCGAGCGCAAAAGCCCGACCGGTCTGCCCGGCGGCCACGAGCGCATCCTGGTGGTGGAGGATGAGGACCTGGTGCGCAGCACCGTACGCACCATGCTGCAATCGCTGGGCTACGAGATCAGCGAGGCGGCGGACGGAAGGCAGGCGCTGGCAGCATATTCCGCCGACCCCGGCTTCGATCTGGTGCTGACCGATATGGTGATGCCGGGCGGCACGTCGGGCTGGGATCTGGCCCAGGCCATCTGGCGTGACAAGCCGCAGCAACGTTTCTTGTTTTCCACCGGCTACAGCGATAATCCGATCTTCCGTCAGGCCCATCTCGACGAGCGCATCCAGGTGCTATCCAAGCCCTATAGCAAGCAGATCCTCGCAACGACCGTGCGCGCGGCCATCGACAGGCCGATGCCGTAGGGGAATCATGCCCGGGGGACAAGGGGGAGGCGCCGGGGCACCACCCGGCCGCCTGGCACCGTTTGGCGCGTCTGTTCAAGCGGCCGCGCGTCGATAGCTATCTGCGGCCGATGGCCGAGGGCGAGAGCTGGGGTGCAACATGGGGAAGCATCCTGTCTCTTGATCCGGTGATCGTCGCTACCTAGCCCTTTCCCGGCTTTCGCCTCGGTATTGCCAGCGCGCTTGGCAACTGGCTGCATGACATGCCCATCGAATTCCTGATGCTGGCCACATGGGCCTGGGAACACCCCGTGGTCTCACGCGAGCTCCTGGCCCATGCCAAGCACCATCGCGACCAGCATCCGCGGCACAGCTTCTATTTCCTGTGCAACACGCCGGCACAGGAGGCGGCTTTCGCCGCCGCCCGCTGGCCGGTGGCGACGATGAATTCCAACATGTTCGTCGACGAGCAGATATTCCGCCCGCTGCCGGATGCGGAGATCGTCTTCGATGCGGTCTACAATACGCGCTTCAGCCCGGACAAGCGCCTCGAATTCGCCGTGGCGGTCGAGCGGCTATGCCTCGTCTATCTCTCCAGCGTCGAATTGACCGCGGGCCAGTTCCACGCCGAGCACGCCCGCCTTCAGGCCCTGATGCCGAAGGCGACATTCCTCAACCGGCAGTCCCGTCGCTCGAGCTATCGTCGAAGACGATGAAACGGTCGGCGATCGACTCGTAGTGGCGCAAGAAAAAATCGATCATCGCGCCTTCGTTCCAGCTGATCGCGTAGAGATGGACGACCATCCGGTGTGCTTCCCCCCCCCCCCCCCCGCCTGGCTACAACGGACTGGCCCAGCAGGTATCGCAGCAGGAAAGCTGACGCCGCTGGTCATTTGAAGGCCTGGGAGTCACGAATGCCACGAAGACACGGAGTCGCGAAGGCACAGCGGTCGCCCCGATCTACGGTCTCCGCGTTTTCCGCGGTTAGCTCTTCGGCTTCGCGTCTTCGTGTTTTTCTTCGTGCCTTCGTGACAACCGTGGAGCTAATGATCGAGTTCGGAGTCTAAGTGTCAGATGCGACGCTTTGTCGCGCTCACGGCGCTGTTCTTGACCGCCGCCTGTTCGTCGGCCAGGCCGCCGGTCGTGACCCCGGAGGCCCGCGCCCGCGAGCGGCTTGCGGCGGCGGATCGGCTGCTCGAGGCCGGCTGTTACGCCTGCTTCGGCGAGGCGTTCGAG
>CAZQLF010000123.1:0-7442 GCA_964594035.1 uncultured Rhodospirillaceae bacterium
TGATCGCCGTACCGAAATCGATTTCGTAAGAGTTCACGCCGTTCTCGAAGCCGAAGCTGGTCGGCGGCGAGTCGAAGTTCGTGTCCGACTTCGTCCAGGCAACCTGACCTTCGAGCGAGATGCCCGGGCCAAGCGCGTAGGCGGCATTCAAAGACACGCCCACATACGTGGCGTGGCCGTTGGAGTCGCCGCCGCCCTGAGCCGGATCGAACGCCTGGAACTGGTCGTACATGCCTTCGAGGCCGATCGAGATGGCGTCAACCGTATAGCTGCCGCCGGCCGTAATCATCCAGGCATCGTCGGTGCTGGTGCTGCGGCACGAGAATGCGCTCGTCACGCAGCCATAACCCGCATTTGTGTAGTTGACGACGTACTGGCCGGACGCGCCAACCGCCCAACCGCCACCGAACCCGACCGGGATGCCGGCCTGGTACATGGACGGCTTTTTGGAAAGGTCATTGGCGTTGTCAGTGTTGCTCTTCTGGCCAGCGAGTGCCCATTCACCCGAGACACCGGCCGTCAGCGTGATGCCGCCGCCGAAGTCGTGGTTGAAGTTGATGCCGGCCGACAGGAAGTCGTGGAACGCAGAGCCCTCTTCGGTGGGGAGGCCTTGGCCATTCGAACCACCGATGCCGCCCGAGCCACCCGCACCGCGGATGTGATCGGGAGCGAACGAGACGGCGAAGTTGAACCCGCCGAAGGTCGGCGAGAAGTACATGATCTTCGTGCTGCGGGTTTCGAGACCGAAGCAGGTGCCGGCGCCGGAGACTGCCGTCGGCATATAGGTGATGAGCTCTCCAAATCTCTGGCCCCTGCCCGCATTGCTGAACGACTCGTTCGGGCTGTTCAGGCCGAAGTTGGCCGTCACGTTGCCCGGATCGCCAACGCACATCGACTGGTAAGCCGAGTTCGCGTCGCCGAAACGGATCTGTCCGAACTTGCCGCTGACGTCCATGTACGCACGGTTGATGCGAGCCGGCGCGTTCGAGGTAATGGCATTGTGGCCACCAGCGTTCAGGCCGACCAACACATCGACGGTGATGCCGTTGTCCAGTGTCGTCGAACCGGTGAAGTTGACACGCACTTCCTGGCGGAAGGTGACGTTGGTACGGCCAGACTGCCCCGATCCAATACCCGGATTGGGGTTGCTGAAAAACGTTCCGGTATCGCTGTCACCAAAAGTCAAGCCAACAGCGCCACGGTAGAAGCCCGTGATTCCAAGCTTCAGGCCCGACGCAGCGTCCGCTTGTCCCGCCACGACGACGGCGGCGACAAGGGCTGTCGTTCCATATAGTGCTTTCTTCATTACGAAGGTTCCCTTCTCTAAGTGCTGAACCGGAAGCCCTAGGAGCAGCCGATCCGTTGGTTTAGAGCCCCCTTTTGTGGGCCCCGTCGCGGCCAGAGACGACAAGCCCCCAAAGAATGGTGCCGTCCGTACGTCACGATGGCCTCTAACGCGGTCATCCTCAGCCGTTACCTGAATCAGGTCAAGCAGTCCCGGCCAGTTATGGCGTCTTTTGGGCGAAACTGTGGCTGAAACGCAACGCACCCGAAGGCCCTGCCACAGGGGACGCACGATAACGTCGGGGTGTCTGACAATTCGGAACAGTAAGGGAACAAAATGTGGCGTGCCCCCTCGCCAGTTTGACGACGCGGTCCGTTTCCCCGATAAAGCAGCGCCGCGGCGGGAAGCCAGCGAGTGTAGCGAAAATCCATGATTAATCGAGGGTCCGTGGCCAGCCAGGACGCCCACAAGATTGCAATGAAGGCCTATGCCAAGGGCGATTTGCCGCGAGCCGAGCGGCTCTATGCCAAGCTTATCCGCCAAGCGCCCGGCGACTTCAATGCCTTGCACATGCTCGGGCTCATCCGAGCCCGCCAGGAACGCTTCAAGGAGGCCGAGGACCTCATTCGCCGGGCGCTGCTCTATGGGCGAAGCGCCGAGGCGCTGAGCAACCATGGCAATGTCCTGTCGCAGCTTGGCCGGCATGACGAGGCGATCCGTCAGCTCACCCAGGCCAGTTTGCTGAATGCCCAATCCCCGGAAAATCACTTCAACCTCGCCAACGCCCTGGTCAAAGCGGAGAACTTACCGGCGGCGGCGAGGGCATTTGCCACAGCGATATCCCTGAAACCGGATTTCGTCGACGCCCTGCAGAATTACGCAGACGCATTGCGCGAGCTGGGCCGCCCGAAGGAAGCGCTCGGCCTGTTGAGACGCGCAGTGGTGCTTCGTCCCGACGATGCCCAGTTGCACATCGCCCTTGGGGTTGTCCTGCAGGAACTGGGCGAATTCGACGAAGCGAAGAAGGAAATGGCGAAGGCGCTGCAATACGACCCCTCTGCGCTTGCCGCCTATTATCATCTGGCCAGGGCCTCGAAGATCGACCCGCAAGACGGCTTGCTTGCCCGCATGGAAGCCTGCTTTCGCGATGACAAAGCCCTGTCGAGCCGGTCGCGGGCCATGCTGGGCTTTGCCTTGGCGAAGGCTTATGACGATGTCGGCCGCTATGACGACGCGTTCATGCGGCTATCCGAGGCGAATCGCCAGGTCCGGAGCGAGCTTGTGTATAACGAGGCTGGCGAACGCAGGCGGTTTGAACGGCTGCGGCAGGCCTTCGCCGCCGACCTCCTCGCCGCCGCCGGCGATTACGGCAGCCCCTCCGAAACGCCGATCTTCATCGTTGGCTTCCCGCGGTCCGGCACCACGTTGACGGAACAGATCCTGGCCAGCCATCCGGACGTGCATGGCGCCGGAGAAAAATCGATTCTGACCGATGTCGCTTCGTCGAACGTCGTCAGCATCGAGAAGGGGGACGGGACCCTCCAGCCATTTCCGGAAAGCCTTGCCACGCTGCCGAAGGATCGCTTCCGGACTGCCGGCGACTGGTATGTCCAGCAGCTGAGCGAGGGTAATCCCGTAGCCCTGCGCATAACCGACAAGCTGCCGGCGAATTTCATGTTTCTGGGGCTCATTCGCCTGATTTTGCCTCACGCCAGAATCATCCATGTCCGCCGCCAGGCAATGGATACCTGCCTATCGTGCTTTTTTCAGCGCTTCCGCAAAGAGAGCCTCCCCTATGCCTACGAATTGGGCGAGCTGGGCCGGCACTACAGGATGTACCTGGACCTGATGGCACATTGGCGCACAGTCATGCCGGCAGGTTCGTTTATCGAGGTGCAGTACGAGGATCTTGTGGACAATCTGGAAAGCGAGGCCCGGCGACTTGTGGATTTCTGCGGCCTTGCCTGGGACGAACGCTGCCTTGCCTTTCACCAGAGTGGCCGCGCGGTACGCACGGCGAGCGTCGCGCAGGTGCGTCAGCCGATATTCCGCTCCTCCGTCGAGCGCTGGCGCCGGTATGAAAAGTTTCTGGCGCCGTTAGTGGAAGCGATCGGCGAGACGGCGGTTCGGGCGGATGTGGCGGAGGTATCGTGAGCGAAACCGGCCCATCGGGAAGTGCAGCGCGGCTGAGAGAACTGTTGCAACTCGGCCTCCGGGCCCATCGCGCGGGCGACCTTGCTTCGGCCGAACGTTTCTATAAGAGGGCCAACAAGACGGCGCCGCAGGACTTCAACGCCCTGCACCTGCTCGGCGTGCTCAACGCACAACGCCGGCAGTTCGCCAATGCCGAAAGGTACCTGGCGAAGGCAGTCGCCATCTCGCCAAGCCCGGAGGCATTGAACAACCACGGCAGCGTCCTCACCGAGCTGGGCCGCGAGCCCGAGGCAATCCAGCGATTGCAGCAGGCAATCCACGCCAAATCCGACTATCCGGAAGCGCATTTCAATCTGGGCAATGTATTGCGGCGGGCTGATCAGATGGACCGGGCCATTTTGTCCTATCGCCAGGCCCTTTCGCTGCGGCCGGCATACGCCGAGGCGCTGCAGAATCTATCCGACGCCCTGCGCGAGGCAGGCCGGCAGCAGGAGGCCATCGATGTCCTGCGCCAAGCGATTGCTCTGCGGCCCAATAGCGCCATTCTCCAGAACAACCTTGGCGTCGCGCTGCGCGACATCGGTGAACTGGATGAAGCGCGCAAGGCGTTCGATCGCGCTATCGCGCTCGATGGCCGGTTCGTCCATCCCTATTGGCACCGGGTACGGTTGGGCACGATAGCGGGCGGCGATCCCATCATATCCGCCATGGAGAATCTCAAGGCCACCAGAGGTCAAAGTCCCGAGGATCGCACCGTGCTTCATTTCGCCTTGGGCAAGGCCTATGACGATGCCGGAGATTGCGACAAGGCATTCGCCAATCTGACGGAAGCAAATCGCACGGCGCGCGGCCTCGTAACGTTCGACGAAGACGCGGACGTGGAAGCGTTTCAGCGGGTCGAAGAGAAATTCACGGCAGGTTTTGTCGGCGCGCGCGAGGGCGGTGGCAATCCCTCGGGACTGCCCATCTTCGTCGTGGGTTTCCCCCGCTCCGGCACGACCCTGATCGAGCAGATTCTAGCCGCCCATCCCGCGGTGCACGGTGCAGGCGAAGTATCGATTTTGCCGGATATCGTCACCAGCGATGAAGGCGCGCTGCAATCCGACGCGTCCCCGGAAGCGGACGCCGAGTATTTGCACGGCCTCGGTACGCTCTATCTGGAGAAGCTCGCCCGCCTTGCACCGGATGCCGTCCACATTACCGACAAGAACCCCGATAACGGAGGTGTGCTCGGGTTCGTTCATCTCATGCTTCCCAAGGCAAAAGTCATCCATGTCAGCCGCGATCCGCTCGACACCTGCCTGTCGTGTTTCTCGCAGCGATTCGCCGGTGACAGTTCTCCGTTTTCCTACGACCTCGGCGAGCTCGGCCGCCGCTTTCGGCGCTACGAAAGGATCATGAAGCATTGGCAGCAGGTTTTGCCGGCGGGTACGATTCTGCAGGTTCGCTATGAAGAGCTCGTGGCGGATTTCGAGCCGCAGATCCGCCGCATGCTCGACTTCTGCGGCCTCGCCTGGGACGAGCGCTGTCTGAGTTTCCACCAGGCGACGCGCGCCGTCCGCACGGCCAGTGTGGCCCAGGTTCGCCAGGCGCTTTATTCATCGTCCATCGGACGCTGGCGGCGATACGAGAAACATTTGGCGCCGCTGATCGAAGCGCTGGGCCCGGAAGTCGGCGATGCGGCGCAGCAGCGTTAGGGCTTGCCTGACCGTTTGAGCGTCGCCGTCAGCAGACAGCGCCGTCCGGTGCCGACCGGCGAAAGCTCGCGCAACAACGTTCCGGCATGGACGATCGCGCCGCCGGTCCCTGGCCGGTAGCTGTGCGGACCGTACTCCGAAAAGCCGATTGCACCACCTTCATAGCCAGCGCTGTCGAGATCGATCACCAGCTGGAACGGGCGGCCTTCGACGGCCGGATCGTTGATCTCGCGCCGCCGCTCGGCCGGCCCGCCTGGGGCATCCCAGCGCAGCGAAAGAGAGTCGATGGAGAAATCATCGAACGAAAAGGCTTTCTCGATTTCCAGGCCGATCCGCCGCAGAAGAAGTCTGGTGATCTCATCAGCCACCGCCTTGTCCGCAACGCCGGCGCTTCCCGAGGCCAGCGCGTCCGCAGGCACAAGCGCCAGCAACCTGGCGCAATCTGCCGGCTCGAGCACCGCCGGCAGGACCAGAACTGGTGCTGCCTGCTTCAACAGATGAGGTTCTTCCCTGGTCATTGCCTGCAATACCCCCAATGCCCACACGCCTTGGCCCTTTTCCAGGCCACGCAACGCAGAGATACGCTGGTTGCCGTCGAGCAGAAAGCAGACGACACCAGTGAAGGGCAGCAGCGCGGCGGTGCGCAGCCCCATATTGACGACGCCCTTGATGTCGGCGAGCCACAGCGCATGCTCCGGAATGATCTTGGCCACCATCTCGAGCGATTCTGTGCCGTCATTCGAGATGATGATGAGATCGGCGCCCGCTTCATGAATCGCATCGTTCACAGAAGCCAGTTGCTTGACCTCGTCCCACTGGTCCTGCATCGCCGTGTTCGCGAACAGGGCCAGCACAATGGGCCGGCCCGTCACCGTCTGGTAGAAGAACCGAAGCTGACCCGACGGATCGGGCAGAACGAAATCTGGCAGCCGATCGCCGGCGGCAAGCAATCGGTCGCCAGTGGGCATTTCCACGGCAGCGGCAGGCGTGCCTCCCTGCGTTGTTGAGCCGGCGATCATGGGTCAGATGTTTCCAGCGAAGCCTATGCCAGACCGTCAGGCAAGCGCACTGGTACGCTCTGCAGCGGCCGGCCAATCCTTGACCGGCCAGTAGCCGAACCGGCGCATCTGCTTTTCGTGTGCGGCGACGATCCTCTCAACCTGCGAGGGGGTCAGCACGTTGCGCCAGCCGCCCGTCTTGCCCTGACGAAAAAACTTCGCGGATTTTATCGATCGCTCCCGAAATCCGTGTTCGTCCTCCATCTTGCGCAGGGTCTCAAAGGAGGAAAATTCGATTGCCCGCGCCAGGCGCTCCCGGCTGACAGGCAGACGCAGAAAATTCACCAGGCCGTCGAAGGTCCTCATGGGCTGGGATTTCAAGTCCTCATAGCGCATGACGTGCAGCCCGGGGGATGGATTGGCGGTCCAGCTCTCAACGTGGCGCGACCATGAGCAGTGAATTTCGTAGACGAAATCGCCGCTTCCTACCTTGAGCTCTTCGGTAGCTGTGTGCCCGATCGATTCATCGATCGTATACCCGTAGTGATCGGCGTGGCTGATGACCATGTCCAAAGGGTTGCGCACGACATAAATTCCCCCGGCGGTGTATTCCATGCAGTGCATCGGCCGGTCGAGATAGTCGATCAGGGCGTTATGCGTCTTGACGAAGATGTTGTCGGGGGTCGTCTTGGTGAACATCTCCTGCACCTTCGGGCGCAGGATGGCGACCTCCTCGTCCGTCATCTCCTTGATCGGCTTGCGCAGGAATTTTTGATAGGCCCGCCCATGGCTGTCGCCCTGGGTGAAGTCGGCCATTCCGTCCAGTGAATAGGGCTCCGCCGGGTCGCGCAGCAGGTTATGCAGGAAAGCGCGCAGCCAGGTGTTGCCCGACTTCGGATAGGAGGCGAGCCAGATGATCTTGCCCATGGCGATCCGTGCCGATTGTCCTAAGCCGTTGGTACGGCTTTGCGGGGCTGATTAATGCAAATTCGGCCCGCATGCAAAGCGAAAGCAAATCCATACGGGCCAATCGCTTGACCCGGAAAGCAAGTTTTGCTTAAGGTCTGCCAATGGGCCGCCCGACGAGCGGTTCACCCAGGGAGAAGCCCGTGATTTCAAGCTCCGCCGATAGCCGAAGCCGCCGCTGGCTGCGTTCAGCCTTGGCTTTGCCGGCGCTTGCCGTGGTCTGGACCCTGGCCGGCTGCGGCCCCGACGTGCCGATCGAGGACAAATACCCGATTGAGCGCCTGCCTGGCGATAGCAAGGCGCGTTACGCGAATCCGGAGGGCGTCTTCGGCTCGGGCGGTC
>CAZQLF010000124.1:0-7434 GCA_964594035.1 uncultured Rhodospirillaceae bacterium
AAATCCGGGGCAACTCCGAATACGACCGCTATACGCTCGAAGCCGGCGATTACCTGAATTTCTTCCCGTTTTATGTCGACTACGCTCGCAAGAAACGCGCTGACATGCCGGGCGTCGAGGTGCTCGACGAACAGGGCGTTCCGCTGCTGATCGACCGTTTCTCTTACGAGGAACGCTCCCAAAGCTTTCAGCTTCTTCAACGCGGCGTGCGATGGAAGACGCTGCAATCGAGCCTGACGCGCCAGCTCACGACGCGCCCGCTCAAAGCTCTCTTCGACGAATGGCAAACCGGATTTTCGGTCACCAGCGGCGTCAATGAGCAGATCGAGCATGAGCTGATCGCGCATCTGAAAGACGCGCGTTACTCCTATCTCGACTACTTTACCGGCGAGTTCGATCACGTCGCGCACCTTGCCGAGGACTCCGTGGTGCAATTTCACGCGATTGAATCGATCGATGCGCTGGTCGGCCGCGTCTGGACCGCGATTGAAGACAGCCCTCTCGCCGCCACTACCGCGCTGGTGCAAAAGCTCCGGAATCGCATAAGCCCTCCCTGCTGTTCGAGTCCGATTATTTCGCTAGGTAACGAGCTACGGATCGGCCATGACAGCCGATTCGGCGCAAGCTGCGTTATAGTCCTTTTCGACAAGTGTTGCAATTGAAAGCCTATTTCTGCCGCGAAGCGGCGCACGCCGCGCGATTGATCGCGGCGACGGGGACCTCTGCGATGAAGCTCGGATTCGGGTCGATCGTTGTCATTGCACTCGCTTTCGCCTCGCTCTCTCCGTCGGCCCTCGGCGCCGAACAGGATCTTTCGGTCAACGCCCGGCTTCTCGTGGCCGCGCGCAGCGGCGATTCGCAAGGCATCGCCCGCGAGCTCGCCGCCGGGGCGTCGCCGAATGCCCGAAATCGCCTCGGGGAGACTGCGCTGCTCGTGGCGCTCAAGCAAAACGAACCCGGGATGATTTTTGGAATCGTTACCGATTCCGTAAGGGATCCACGAACCCATGCTTGGACGGCCGTTCCGCGCCGATCCCGTGTTCGTATAGAGCTTGGCCGGGCCGTGGTTGAAGTTTTCCGTCGACAGGCCGTGAATCAGCGTAAGCTCGTCGGTGATCTTCGCGATGTTGGGCAGTAACTCGGAAATATAGATGCCGCTCTTGCCGTGCCGTTCGAACTTACGCCGCGTACCCAGCATCTTGGGCGGTTCTTTCGCGAACGTGTCCATGAAGGCAAATCGTTTGCCCTTGAGGTATTCTTCCGGCGCAACTTTTCCGTCGTACTTAGTAAGTTCAGGCTTGTAGTCGAACAGCTCAAGCTGACTCGGTGCTCCGGCCATGAACAGGAAGATGACGTGGTCAATCTTCGCCGGATGGTGCAGGCCCTTGCCGAATGCGGCCTCGACGGCGAGTGATGCGAGCGCCATCTTGCCGATGCCCAGTCCGCTTTCGCGAAAGAAGTGGCGGCGCGTACGCTGCTGTAAGAGGTATTGTTCGATGTTCATGGCCTTGTCACAAATTCGTCGAGGTTGAGGAACACGCGGCTTAGAGCGACCCAGGGTTCTTTTACTCCGGAATCGAGGAAGCCCTTCAAGCGTTTGACTTCTTCCGGACGCGGGTCGCGATTGATCGCCATTTCCTAGCCCAAACGAATGCCCTCGGTGGCACCCTCGGCGATGTAGGTATCCATGCGCCGGCGCAATTCCTGCGTGACGGATCCGACCCTGCCGTCGCCCACTGGCTGCCCATCCAGCCGGGTGACCGGGATGAGAAATCCGCTGCTGCTGGTGAGGAAGGCTTCGCTCGCGTCGCGCGCCTCGGCCAGGCTGAAAGGGCGCTGCTCGAAGGTCACGCCCAGACCCTCCATCATTCCCACCACCGAACGGCGCACGATGCCGGCGAGGATCGCATGGCTCAGCGGCCGGGTGACAAGCCGCCGGCCCGCCGTGACGATCCAGGCGTTGGTTGAGGTCCCTTCGGTAACGAAGCCGTTGGCATCGACCTGCCAGGCCTCATAGGCCCCCTGCTCGACCGCGTGCTGCTTGCCAAGAATGTTGGGCAGCAACGACAGCGATTTGATGTCGCAGCGCTGCCAGCGGATATCGGGAATACTGATGACCGAAACGCCGCGTGCCATCGCCTCCGCCGGCATGGCGCGCAGCCGCCTGGCGGTCGCCACCAGGCTGGTTCGTGTTTTCGCCGGGAATTTGTGGTCGCGCGGTGCCACGCCGCGGGTTGCCTGGAAATAGAGCAGCCCGTTCTCGATCTCGTTGCGGATCAATAGCTCGCCTAGCACGAGGCGCAGCGCGGTGCGCCCCATCGGGGGCTTGATGCGAAGTTCGCCCAACGAATACTCGAAGCGGTCGAAATGCGGATCGGCATCCACCAGGCGACGATCGCGCACATGGATCACTTCGTAGACGCCGTCGGCGAACTGATAGCCGCGATCATCGATATGAATCGCGGCCTCGGCATAGGGCAGATAGCGCCCATTCACATAGGCAATGCGCGGCATCGAGAGCTCCTAGACTTCGGCCTTGTCAGCCCGGTCGCTGGAGGTGATGCCGAGCGCGCGCAGCTTGCGGTGCAGGGCCGAGCGCTCCATGCCGATGAAAGCGGCGGTCTTGGAGATGTTGCCGCCGAATCGGCTGACTTGCGCATCCAGATAACGCCGTTCGAACACTTCGCGCGCTTCGCGCAGCGGCAGCGACATCATCTCCAGCCCCTCGCCGCCGCGCAGTGGCGACGGTGCGATGGAGCCGATATCCGGCGGCAGCATGTCGGCGCGGATCGCCTCACCCGGCTCGCCCGGCGCCATGATCAGAAGCCAGTCCACCACATTGCGCAGCTGGCGGATATTGCCCGGCCAGTCATAGGCCTGCAGCCAGGCCAGCGCGTCGGCCGCGATCTTGCGCGCCGGCAGGCCCGCGACGTCCGCCGAATGATTCATGAAATAGTCCAGCAACAGCGGGATGTCCTCGCGCCGCTCGCGCAGCGACGGCAGACGGATCGGCACCACGTTCAGGCGATAGAACAGATCCTGGCGGAAACGGCCGGCCTGCATCTCGCCGGCGAGGTCGCGGTTGGTCGAAGCGATGACGCGCACATCGACCTCAACGCGAATGGCGCCACCCACCCGCTCAAAGGTTTGTTCCTGCAGCACACGCACGATCTTGCCCTGGGTTTCCAGCGGCATGTCGGCGACTTCATCCAGCAGCAAGGTTCCGCCATGAGCCTGTTCGAGGGTCCCGACCTTGGTCGGGCCGTCGGCGCGGTCACCCATGCTCTCGCTGCCGAACAATTCGATTTCCAGCCGGTCGGCGCGCATCGCCGCACAGTTGAGCACGACAAACGGACCGCTCGCGCGTTTGGAGCGCAGATGCAGCAGGCGGGCCGCCACCTCCTTGCCGCAGCCGGCGGGTCCTGCGATCAGGACGCGACTGCCGGTGGGCGCCACGCGTTCGATCTGCTGTCGCACATGCCCGATGGCGGAGGAATCGCCCAGCAGGTCATATTCCAGCCCGGCCCGGCTTCGCAGTTCCTCGTTCTCGCGCCTGAGCCTCGCTGCTTCCATCGCCCGCTCGATGATCAGCAGCAGGCGGTCGGCCTTGAACGGCTTCTCGATGAAGTCATAGGCGCCGAGCTTGATCGACTGCACCGCGGTTTCGATGTTGCCGTGGCCGCTGATCATCACCACCGGCAGGCTCGGATGCTCGCGCTTGATCACCTCAAGGGTCTCGAGCCCGTCCAGCCGGCTGCCCTGCAGCCAGATGTCGAGAATGACCAGGGTGGGACGGCGCGCGCGGATCGCCTCCAGCGCGCCGTCACTGTTGGGGGCTTCGCGCGTCTGGAAGCCCTCGTCGCGCAGAATGCCCGCAATCAACAGACGGATATCTGCCTCGTCATCGACGATCAGAATGTCGTGTGCCATCGATCTAGCTGAACCTCGTTCGGGCCAGTGGCCGGATGTTGGTTGTCGTTGCCGCAGTGCCGATGGTGAAGACGAGCTTCACCGCGGCGCCGCCGCCGGAACGGTCGCCGAGAACAAGATCGCCGCCGTGGTCTTCCATGATCTTCTTGACAATGGCGAGACCAAGGCCGGTGCCCTTGGTACGGGTCGTGACATAGGGCTCCGTCAGCCGGTTGCGCTCGGCGCGCGGCAGGCCACGTCCGTTGTCTTCCACCAGGATCGTCAGCTGGCCCGGCGCGCGCGTGACGGACAGCCAGATCTCGCCCGGCGGCTCGGTGGACCCATCGGCCATGCGCCCCTCGATGGCGTCGGCAGCGTTCTGCAACAGGTTGGTCAGCGCCCGGCTCATCTGGGTCGCATCGCAATTCAGGATCGTCGGCCCTTCGGGCAGGGCGACGTGATAGCTGAATTGCGGATGGGCGCTCTGCTGCAGGAACAAAGCCTGGCGGCAAAGGGCGCTCAGGTCCTCCTCCGCCATCACGGGCGCCGGCATGCGCGCGAAGGCGGAAAACTCGTCCACCATGCGCCCGATGTCGGAGACCTGGCGCACGATCGTGTCGGTGCAAACGGCGAAAGTCTCCTTGTCGTCGACGATCTGCTTCAGGTATTTGCGTTTCAGGCGCTCGGCGGAGAGCTGGATCGGCGTCAGCGGATTTTTGATCTCATGGGCAATGCGCCGCGCGACATCGGCCCAGGCGGCCTTGCGCTGTGCACCCAACAGCTCGGTGACATCGTCGAAGGTGACGACAAAACGGTCTGTCTCACTCTCCTCCCGCTCCACGCCGACGCGGACCAGAAGGGTGCGGACATTGCCTGCCTTCTCGATGGTGATCTGTGCTTCGGCCTGGCGCACCGTGGCCGACATGGCGGCATTCAGCAGGCCGCCCATCGCCGGCACCACATCCGCCAGCCGCTCGCCGACATGCGCGGCCAGGTCGACGCCCAGCAGTTCGCAGGCCGAGCGGTTGGGCAATTCGATCCGGCCGCCTTCGTCCAGGCCGATCACCCCGGCGGAGACGCCGGAGAGCACGAGTTCGGTGAACCGGCGGCGCTCATCGAGCTGGGCGTTGGCTTCGATCAGCTCGCTGCGCTGGCTTGCCAGCTGGTTCGTCATGCGGTTGAAGGCGCGGCTCAAGCCTCCAATCTCGTCATCGCCGCGGCCTTCGGCCACGCGCACGGAAAGGTCGCCACTGCGCACCCGCTCCGCCGCGTCGGCGAGTGCGCCGATGGGCCGCACAAGCTGGGAGGCTGAAACGAGCGCGAACCAGATCGCCGCAAACAGCACCAGCAGCGCCAGCACCACGAAGATGAGGGCGAAGGTGATCTGGAATCCCGAGCGCCGGTTTTCCAGATCCTGGTAGGTCTTGGCAGCACTCGATGCCTTGTCGAGATGGGCCAGCGCCTTCGGATCCACCAGGCGGCCGATATAAAGGAACGTGTCCACCGCCGGATCGAGCTGGACAAGCGCGCGTACCCGGTCGCCGGTGGAGTTGGGCATCACCACGACCTGGTTGTGGCGCGCCTGATCGAAAGCCCAATCCGGCAACTGGTCGACGTCGAAGGCCAGCAGGATGTTGTAGTTGGCATTGGCGATGATCTGGCGGTGACCGTCGACGACCGCCGCTTCGCTCAAATTCCGCCAGCGGGAATGCGCGGTCAGCAGCTGTTCCAGGTCATTGCGGTCTAGGGTCTCCAGCCCCTGGCGCTGCATATTGTTGGCCATGGCGAGCGCCTGATCGGCCAAATTCTGCTGGTGCTCCAGCAGATAGGCTTGCGCCACCGCCTGGGAATCCTTGATGGCGGTGCTGACCTGCTCGCTGAACCAGGCGTTGACGCCGAGATTGAGGAACAGGGTGGTGAAGATCGCCACGAGAATGGTCGGCGTGACGGCCACCAAGCTGAACAGCAGCACCATGCGGGCATGCAGGCGGGCGCCGGCAAGACCCTGGCGGCGCTCCATCCAGAGCCCGACCAGACGGCGCGCCAAAGCGGTGCCCAACAGCAGCAGGACGATGAGGTCGCTCAGCACCAGCAGCAGGGTGGCGCGGTCCTTGAGGGCGCCAAAACTGCCGGTGAGCGCGAAATATGTGGCCATCCCGGACATGAGGGCAGCCACCAGCAGCGCAACCGTCAGCTTGCGCTCCAGCCCCACCCGCCTTGCCCAGTTAACCTGTTGGCGGACGAGCTGCATGCTTCTATCCGCCAATGTCACAGCCATGGCCGATTCGCCACCTGAGGTCCCGCCGCCTGTTGCATGATTATCACAGGTTACTTCAGGCCGCGGAGAATTTCGATGTCCAATTCGCGGATCTTCTTGCGCAAAGTGTTGCGGTTAATCCCCAAAAGCTCGGCCGCTTTGATCTGATTGCCACGGGTCGCCTCGAGCGCAATGCCCAGAAGCGGCCGCTCTATCTCCCGCAAGACACGCTCATAGAGGCCGCTGGCCGGCAGCCGCGGCTGGTGGGCGGTGAAATACTGCCGCAGATGGCGTTCCGTTGCTTCCGACAGGGATTCGGACCGGGGGATTACCTCGTCGCTCCCGGGCAGAAGCGAACCCGCAAGTTCGGCCTCCACGATATCGGCGCCGATCACGGGTTGGCTGTACAGCACCGCGATCCGGCGCATCAAGTTCTCCAGCTCGCGGACATTGCCCGGCCAAGTGTGGTCGCGTAGCCGCTGCTGGGCTTCGGCATCCAGCGCCTTGGCCGTGCCGCCGGCGCCTGCGGCCTCTGCGAGGAAATGCCGGGCGAGGTCGATGATGTCGGCGCTGCGCTCGCGCAACGGCGGCAGGCGGATGGGGACGACGTTCAGGCGGTAAAACAGATCCTCGCGGAACTGGCCCTGGCGGATGGCCTGGCGCAGGTCGCGGTGGGTAGCGGCAATGATCCGCACATCGGACTTGATGGGTAGCCTGCCCCCCACCGTAGTGAACTCGCCCTGCTGCAGCACGCGCAGCAGCCTCGTCTGCGCCTCCATGGGCATGTCGCCGATTTCGTCCAGGAACAGTGTGCCGCCGGCCGCCTGTTCGAAGCGGCCGATGCCGCGAGCAACCGCGCCGGTGAAGGCGCCTTTCTCATGGCCGAACAGCTCACTCTCGACCAGCTCGCGCGGGATCGCCGCCATGTTGATCCCGACGAACGGCCCGCGCCGGCGCTTGCCGTAATCGTGCAGAGCGCGGGCGACGAGCTCCTTGCCCGTGCCGGATTCGCCGAAGATCGTCACCGTGAGGTCGGTCGCCATCAGCCGCGCCATGACGCGGTAGATCTCCTGCATCGCCGGCGACCGGCCGATCAACGGCAGACTCTCGGTGGACGGCTCACTCGGTTTCTCGGTCGCGGCCGGACGGCTGAGCGCGCGCTCTACCAGTCCCATGAGCTGATTCAGGTCGAAAGGTTTGGCGACATAGTCGAAGGCGCCGCGTTCGGCCGCGCGCACCGCCGTCAGCAGCGTGTTCTGCGCGCTCAT
>CAZQLF010000125.1:0-1703 GCA_964594035.1 uncultured Rhodospirillaceae bacterium
CGCGGCATCAATACCCAGGTCTATACGACGCCGGAGATCATCCGCGTCGGCCGGGTCGCCTTCGATCTCGCCCGCAAGCGCCGGCGCAAGGTCTGCTCGGTGGAGAAGGCCAACGTCATGGAAAGCGGCGTGCTCTGGCGCGAGGAAATCCAGAAACTGCACGACAGTGAATACCAGGATGTCGAGCTCAGCCACATGTACGCCGACAACTGCTGCATGCAGCTTGTGCGCAACCCCAGGCAGTTCGACGTCATCGTCACCGACAATCTGTTCGGCGATCTGCTGTCGGATTGCGCGGCCATGCTGACCGGCTCGCTTGGCATGCTGCCCTCCGCCTCACTGGGTGCCGCCGATGTCCGCGGCCATCGCAAGGCGCTCTACGAGCCGGTCCATGGCTCGGCCCCGGACATCGCGGGCAAGGATCTTGCCAATCCCCTGGCCTCAGTCCTCAGCCTCGCCATGATGCTGCGCTATTCCTTCGATCAGGGGGCGGAAGCCGACGTGCTTGAAAAGGCCGTGGATCGCGTGCTGAGCGCGGGGATTCGTACGCAGGACATCATGACCCCGGGGGCGACCAAGGTCTCGACCCAGGGTATGGGCGACGCCCTGCTCAAGGAACTGGAGAAGAGCGCTGCCTGAGGTTATGATAATGGCTCGGTCAAGGAGGTTGGCCATGGAAAAGCTTCTAGGTTCGATGAAGCTTTTGGGTTTGATGGTGGGGACGGCAGCGCTTCTGCTCGCGGGCGGTGCTTTTGCCTGCGGCATGCAGCATTCCGCCGACGCTTCGAGCCAGCCGGTCGTGACGGCCGAAAAGCAGTCGGAGCCGGCACCTGATGGGACCCCGACCGGCCAGACCATCAAGACCAAAACCACGGATACGGGGACCGGCGGCTGAACGACGCATCATAGCAGCGTCAGGGCCGCCTCCGAGGCGGCCTTTTTCGTTTGGGCCGTCGCTACTTCGGGATAATGCCGTGGCGGGTGAGTTCGGAATCGAGGCGGCCGGCGAGCCAGAGGGCGAGCATGCGCAGGTCGCTGAAGAGAGACCAGAAAGGATGCCCGAAGGTGGCGGGTTTGTTGTGTTCCACCACGCCATGGGAGAACCAGGCGAAGGCGTAACCGGTGAGGACGGCGGCGAGCACGAGCCAGGGATTGCGCAAGGCGATGGCAGCAATCAGCAGCAGGATGGCGAGGCCCGTGCCGCACATATGGACGAGACGGGTTGCTGGACGGCTGTGGGCGGCCAAATAGACGGGCCAGAAGGATTTGTAATCGGGAGTTGGCGGCATCGGGTTGCTCCCACCCAAAGCTATATAGCAGGAGTCTGGGGGCTCGCAGAGCCCCCGGCAAGGAGAGGATGACATGAGTTACCGCGTAGCCGTCGTTGGTGCCACGGGCAGTGTGGGCCGCGAAATATTGGATATCCTGGCGAGCCGAAACTTTCCGGTGAAGGAAGTGGCGGCGGTCGCCTCCTCACGATCGGCGGGAGCCGATGTGACCTTTGGCGATGCGAGCCTGATCGTGCACGATCTGGCGAACTTCGACTTCAAGGGCTACGACCTCGGCCTGTTCTCGCCCGGGGCGAAAGTCTCCGCCGTCCATGCGCCGCGCGCGGCCGCAGCGGGCTGCGTCGTCATCGACAACACCTCCCAGTTCCGCATGGATGCGGATCAGTAATGTGATGGGCGTCCGCGGTGCTTCCG